>NZ_JASDDA010000001.1:0-194214 GCF_030407645.1 Pseudoalteromonas sp. APC 3495
ATAAAATACGGCTATGAATAATTATTCATTATTTGCATGGTTTACGTTTACGTAAACTGACTATTGAGGGGGGGGTTATTTACAAGTTCTTAAAAATAACACCGGTGTCATTAAAGTTTTCGATCCAATATCTACTCAAATGTTAATATTTAGCATTATTTTATGATTTTTAATGAAGTTGAAATATATTCAATATAATGAATATGTATTCAGAAAGATATTGACTCAGGTTAGGAATAACGCTAATTTTGATCGTCTGTTAGCAAATCGTCGAGCCGTTCATCCACGTTAACAGTGCAGCAAGGGGAGGGGTCCATGTTATATGACTCAAAACTAGAAAAAGATAATTGTGGCTTTGGCTTAATAGCCCAAGTTAATAACCAAGCGAGTCACCGACTCATCCGTACGGCGATCACCGGTTTAGATCGCATGCAGCACCGCGGCGGTATATCTGCTGATGGTAAAACGGGTGATGGTTGTGGCTTGTTACTTCAAAAACCAGACAGCTTCTTTCGTGCTATTGCTGCTGAAAATAATTGGCATTTAGGTAAAAATTACGCCGTTGGGATGATTTTCCTCAATGCTGATCCGGTATTAGCACAAGCAGCTAAAGATGTTTTAAGCGAAGAACTAGAAAAAGAAACGCTTAATATTTTAGGTTGGCGTGTTGTCCCTACCGATCCATCAATGTTAGGACCTATAGCCCTAAAGCAATTGCCTGGGTTTGAACAAATTTTTATTAGTGCGCCAGAAGGGTGGCGTTCTAAAGATTTAGAGCGACGTTTATATGTTGCACGTCGTCGTGCAGAAAAGCGCTTGATGGATGATGAATCATTTTATATTGCGAGCTTATCTGGGCTAGTCACCATCTATAAAGGCTTAATGATGCCTGCTGACTTGCCAAATTTTTATCTCGATCTTGCTGATATTCGCATGACCAGTGCTATTTGTGTTTTTCATCAACGCTTCTCTACAAACACACAGCCTCGCTGGCCTTTAGCGCAACCATTTCGTTATTTAGCGCACAATGGTGAAATTAATACTATTGAAGGTAACCGCCAGTGGGCCCGTGCACGCTCTTATAAATTTGCTTCGCCGCTTATTCCTGATTTACAAAGCGCAGCGCCGTTTGTTAATGAAACAGGGTCTGACTCATCTAGCCTCGATAATATGCTAGAGCTGTTTTTAGCTGGTGGTATGGATTTATTCCGTGCGATGCGCATGCTAGTGCCGCCAGCATGGCAAAAAAACCGTGCTATGGATGACGACTTACGTGCATTCTATGATTTTAATTCGATGCATATGGAACCGTGGGATGGCCCTGCAGGCATCGTTATGTCGGATGGGCGTTTTGCAGCCTGTAACCTAGACCGAAATGGTTTACGTCCAGCGCGTTATATTATTACTCAAGATGGCTTTATTACTTTAGCCTCTGAAGTGGGTATATGGGATTACACCGCTGACGAAGTGGTCGAAAAAGGACGTGTTGGCCCGGGCGAACTCCTCGTTATTGATACTAAATTGGGTAAAATTTGGCATTCAGATGAAATTGACCAAGATTTAAAATCACGCCACCCTTATAAGTCGTGGTTAGAAGAAAACGTTAAACGATTAACGCCTTTTGAAGCACTTACCGAGCAAGATGCGGGCAATCGCTCATTTGATGATGAAACCCTTGTCAAATACCAAAAGATGTTTGGCTATACTAACGAAGAGCTAGACAGCGTCATTCGTGTCATGGGTGAAAATGGGCAAGAAGCCACTGGCTCAATGGGTGACGATACGCCGTTTGCCGTACTGAGTGAAGGGCACCGTTCACTTTATGATTATTTCCGTCAAAAGTTTGCTCAGGTTACTAATCCGCCAATTGATCCGTTACGTGAAAACCATGTAATGTCGCTTGCAACGTGTATTGGCAGTGAGCAAAACGTATTTAATGAAACAACAGGGCACGCTAAACGCCTGCAATTTGATACGCCTATTTTAATGTACGCTGATATGCAGCAGCTACTTAACGCCGATGAAGCGCACTACAGCTATTGTAAGATTGATATTACTTACACCGTAGAAGAAGGCCTTGAGAATGCGGTTAAGCGCATCTGTGATGAAGCACAAGCAAAAGCCGCATCTGGCTGCATTATGCTGGTATTAACGGATCGTAACTTTGATGACAATCAATTACCTATCCCTGCTGCTATGGCGGTGGGTGCGGTACAAAAACGCTTGGTAGATAATAACTTACGCTGTGAGTCAAATATTATTATTGAAACTGGCAGCGTTCGCGATGCGCATCAATTTGCGGTACTACTTGGATTTGGTGCAACCGCAATTTACCCGTATTTAGCGTACGAGTCACTTGTGGCTATGAGCGATACCAAGGTAATTAATAAGTCATACTGTGAAGTTACACTGGCTTATCGTCAAGCAATTAATAAAGGCTTGTACAAAATCATGTCTAAAATGGGCATTAGTACCGTGGCTTCATATCGTTGTTCAATGCTGTTTGAAGCCGTTGGTCTATCGGACGCTATTGTTGAGATGTGTTTTAAAGGCGTGGCGAGTCGTATTAAAGGGGCGTGTTTTAGCGACTTTGATGACGATCAGCAAAGCTTGCATAAACTGGCGTTTAGTAAACGTAAATTATTAAGCCATGGTGGTTTATTTAAGTACGTACACGGCGGCGAGTACCATGCTTACAACCCTGATGTGATTCAAACGTTACAAAAAGCAGTACGTAGCGGCGAGTACAGTGATTACAGCGAATACGCAAAGCTAGTTAATCACCGTCCAGTCGCGACTCTGCGCGATATGTTGGCTTTAAAACTGCCAGAAAAGGGTATAAGCATTGATGAGGTAGAGCCTGCCACTGAGCTTTATAAACGGTTTGACTCAGCCGCCATGAGTATTGGTGCATTATCACCAGAGGCGCATGAAGCACTTGCAATTGCCATGAATCGTTTAGGTGGCTGCTCAAACTCTGGTGAAGGTGGCGAAGACAAACTTCGTTACGGTACAGAAAAAAATTCACGTATTAAACAAGTAGCTTCGGGTCGATTTGGTGTCACCCCACATTACTTACGTAGCGCTGATGTTATTCAAATAAAAGTGGCACAAGGCGCTAAACCTGGGGAAGGCGGACAATTACCGGGTGAAAAAGTCACTCCCTATATTGCCAAGCTTCGTTACTCGGTACCGGGTGTGACTCTTATTTCACCTCCGCCGCATCACGATATTTATTCTATCGAAGATTTAGCCCAGCTGATTTTTGACTTAAAACAAGTAAACCCGAATGCATTGATTTCAGTAAAACTGGTATCTGAACCGGGTGTTGGCACAATTGCAACCGGTGTAGCAAAAGCGTATGCCGACTTAATTACTATTTCAGGCTATGATGGTGGCACAGGTGCAAGTCCATTAACCTCAGTTAAATACGCTGGCAGCCCATGGGAGTTGGGACTTGCTGAAACACAACAAGCATTGGTAGAAAATGGCCTTCGCCATCGTATTCGCCTGCAAACAGATGGCGGTTTAAAAACCGGCCTTGATATCATCAAAGCGGCCATTTTAGGCGCCGAAAGTTTTGGCTTTGGCACAGGGCCTATGGTTGCATTAGGCTGTAAATACTTACGAATCTGTCACTTAAATAACTGTGCGACAGGTGTGGCAACACAAGACGAAACATTACGTCAAAAGCATTATCATGGTCTGCCAGAAATGGCGATGAATTACTTTAAGTTCATTGCTCAAGAAGCGCGCGAAATTATGGCAAGTTTAGGGGTTGCAAACCTAACCGATTTAATTGGTCGCTTAGACTTACTCGAAGCCATTGAAGGCAAAACAGCGAAGCAGCAAAAAATAGATTTATCAGCGGTTATCGCTCAGCCAAATAATCCAACGGGTGAAACTTTGTTTTGCAGTGCACCAAATAGCTCGCATTATTTAGGTGAGTTAAATGAGAACTTACTTGGTAAGGCACAAGAGGCAATAGATAACTCAAGCGGCATTTCATTAGTAAGTCGTATTTGTAATACCGACAGATCAGTAGGTGCCATGCTTTCTGGGTGTATTGCTGATAAACACGGTAATCAAGGCATGGCCGCAGATCCGGTAGTTATTGAATTACATGGTACAGCTGGTCAGTCATTCGGTGTATGGAATGCCGGTGGCCTTGAAATGACTTTGGTTGGCGATGCTAACGATTACGTTGGTAAAGGCATGGCTGGCGGTAAGCTAGTTATTCGCCCACCATTGGGTTCGTCATTTGAAAGTCATAAAGCAACAATTATTGGCAATACCTGTTTATATGGTGCAACCGGCGGTAAATTGTTTGCAGCAGGATGTGCAGGCGAGCGTTTTGCTGTACGTAACTCAGGCGTGCAAGCTGTTGTTGAGGGCGTAGGTGATAACGGTTGTGAATACATGACCGGTGGCGTTGTGTGTGTACTTGGTAATGTAGGAGTGAACTTTGGTGCAGGTATGACCGGTGGTTTCGCTTACATTTTAGATGAACGAGGTGATTTTGAGAAACGCATTAACCCAGAGTTGGTTGAAGTGGTTACTTTAGATGACTTAAGTTCACATCAAGAGCATTTACGCGGCTTAATTGCTGATCATTTAGAGCTAACAGGCTCATGCAGAGCAGAAACTATTTTAGCTAACTTTGAACTTTATTTACCGATGTTCAAATTAGTAAAACCTAAATCAAGTGACGTAAAAAGTTTACTCGGGCACCGCGCTCGCAGTAGCGCCGAACTTCGTGTTCAGGCGCAATAAGGGGGCAGTATGAGCGAAAATGTATATCAATTTATAGACGTGCAGCGTGTAGACCCACGCAAAAAACCAATCTCGTCGCGTAAAAAATCGTTCGTAGAAATTTATGAACCCTTTTCAGAAAATCAGGTTAATTCACAAGCGGATCGTTGCCTTGATTGTGGTAACCCTTATTGTGAGTGGAAATGTCCAGTACATAATTATATTCCACAATGGTTAAAACTGATCCGTACAGGGCGTATTTTAGAGGCCGCTGAGCTATCGCACCGTACTAACAGTTTGCCAGAAGTGTGTGGACGAGTATGCCCGCAAGACCGCTTATGCGAAGGCTCATGTACATTAGATGAAGAGTTTGGTGCAGTAACAATCGGTAATATTGAAAAATACATCACCGACACCGCGTTTAAAATGGGCTGGAAACCAGACATGTCCTATGTGACATGGACTGATAAAAAAGTTGCCATTATTGGCGCAGGGCCTGCGGGCCTAGGCTGTGCAGATATCTTAGTGCGTAATGGCGTAAAGCCTGTGGTATTTGACCGTCACCCTGAAATTGGTGGGCTGTTAACCTTTGGTATTCCTTCTTTTAAATTAGAAAAAGAAGTCATGCAAAAACGTCGCGAAATATTTACCGAAATGGGTGTTGAATTCAAGCTTAATGTCGAAGTAGGTAAAGACATTAGCATGGATGAAATACTTAATGAGTATGACGCTGTATTTTTGGGCGTGGGGACTTATCAGAGTATGCGAGCGGGGCTTGAGAACGAAGATGCACCGGGAGTACATGATGCCCTGCCATTTTTAATTGGTAACACTAATCGTGTTATGGGTTACGATGAGTCTAAACAAGCTTGCATTGATATGGCAAACCAAAAAGTAGTGGTACTAGGTGGTGGTGATACAGCAATGGACTGTGTGCGTACCTCTATTCGTCATAACGCGTTAAAAGTAACGTGTGCTTATCGTCGTGATGAAGAGAACATGCCTGGTTCAAAACGCGAAGTAAAAAATGCCAAAGAAGAGGGCGTCATTTTTACTTATAACGTTCAGCCTAAAGGGATTGTGCTTGATGACAAAGGTGCTGTAGCCGGTGTTAAAATGGTAAAAACTCAGCTTGGCGAGGCAGATGAAAACGGCCGCCGTCGCGCTGAGGAAGTACCGGGTTCAGAGCATATTATTGAAGCCACACAAGTGATTATGGCATTTGGTTTTAAGCCACATAAAATGGATTGGCTAGAGCAGTACGACGTAGAAATTAACCACTGGGGTGGTATTAATGCACCCGAGCAAGGTGAATTTACACATCAAACCACTAATCCTAAAATATTTGCTGGTGGCGATATTGTTCGTGGTTCAGACTTAGTGGTCACCGCTATATTTGAGGGGCGTAACGCTGCAGAAGGCATTATGGATTATTTAAAAGTGTAAATAATGCTTTTGTTAGAATGGAGTCAAAAGCAAACCTTCGGGTTTGCTTTTTTTATTTCCTCAGTTTTACAAACAAAGGTAAATATTTATGGTTCCATAGTCGGTGTTTAAGGTCTACAAAAAGGGACGTAGGTTTTGACCTAGCTATTTACAATTATAAGATTTTACAAATAAAAAAGCCCGCAATACATAGATTGTGGGCTTTTTTAAACGCGCTGTTAGTTAATCCATCGAGAAGTGATCTAGGCTCGGTTTCACTCTGGCTTGTCGGCGTTTCACACTTTTATAGCAAATAACGTTACAAACAAGCTGTAGGCCAATAACTAACCAACTTAGTGTTATTAAGCCACTAATAGCTGTGCGGCTAAAAACTAACATAACAGCAATAACAATATGTACAATTAATGCCACATTTAAAAAGCGATATAAGCTCTGCTTAAATTGTGTATGTTTAAACTTACTAAAAACAGCCAAAAGTATACTGACAATCAGTAGCAGCCAGTTAATTGCTAAGCCAAAATAAATGACCGTCGTTTGCATTAATGTATCCTCATCGTATCAAGGTAACGCACTATAAAGCGATTCACTTTATCCGTGCGCTTTTATAAGCTCTTTTGCATTTGCTTTAGCTGTTTTGCTAATGTTATCACCACCCAGTAATCGAGCAATCTCATTTACTCGACCATCTTTATTCAATGCCAGCATATGCGTAAATGTTTCACCGTCTGCAATTTCTTTGGCAACAAAAAACTGCTGATGAGCGCTACTGGCCACTTGCGGTAAATGGGTTACACAAATTACTTGCGTAGACTTACCTAGTTGGCGCAGTAGTTTACCAACAGCAGCAGCTGTTGGGCCAGAAATACCAACATCCACTTCATCAAATATAAGCGTAGGGGTCGTGACTTTTTGCGCAATAATAACCTGAATAGCCAAACTAATGCGTGATAGCTCACCACCCGAGGCTACTTTTGCTAAAGGTTGCAATGGTTGCCCTGGGTTTGTTGATACTAAAAACGAAACATTATCAAAGCCTAAGCTATTTGGAGCGCGATCGTTTTGTGCAGTCAATGCTATTTCAAATACGCCATTTTCCATAGATAGATTAGCCATGCTTTCGCTGATCAATCCATTTAATGTATTCGCATACTGGTGGCGACTTGCACTTAATTGTTCACTGGCGTTTTGATAATCCTCAAGGGCATGTTCAATTTCACCTTCAAGTTGCTCAAGACGTGAGCTGTTATTACTTATCGACTCAAGCTCTTGTGCAATAGTTTGATGAAATCCAACGAGCTCTTGGGGTTTTATATGGTGTTTTCTGGCTAAGTCCATTGCACCACTGAGTCTATTTTCTACTTCAGTTAATCGCTGAGGATCCAAGTCGGCTTGTTCAGTGTAATTACGAACTTCTCGGCTTGCTTCTTCAACTTGAACAGCGGCTTCTGATAATAATGTTGCCACACTGGCTAAGCTTTCATCATACTGTGCAAGTTCAGTAAATTGTTGGGCGCTGTGCTGTATAATGGAACACGCATTTTGTTCATCATTTTCATATAAATGCTGCAACTCGCGCTGGCAGACTTGCAATATAGTTTGGCTATTGCTGAGTTTATAATGTTCGGCTTCTATTTGCTCAAATTCATCTGCCTGCAATGCAAATTCATCAAGCTCTGCGACTTGATACTCCAATAGTTGCTTTTGTGCGGCTTGTTGCTGCTGCTGTTGTTCTAGCTGTTTAAATTCTTTTTGTAAGTCAGCAAATTGTTTATAACGCTGGCTTACAGCATTAACAAGATTATGATGGCCTGCATATGCATCGAGTAATTGTAGCTGATGCTCTGCCTTTAATAGGTGCTGGTGCGCATGTTGACCATGAATAGAAATTAAATATTGGCCTAGCTCTTTTAGTTGTGCAGCGGTAACTGGGCTGCCATTAATGTAGCTTTTACTGCGACCATTTTTACAAACAACTCGACGAAGTAAACATTCGTTGTCGTCGTTATTAAGCATGTTCTCTTCTAAAAAAGCATGAGCGAGTGGTAAATTGCTTAAATCAAATTGTGCACTTACCTCTGCTTTATCAGTACCTGGGCGCACAGCAGACGCTTCTGCTCGCTCTCCAAGACACAATGATAATGCATCAATGGCGATTGATTTACCTGCTCCCGTTTCACCGGTGATAGCGGTCATACCCGAATGCCATTCTGTGCTTAAATTACTTACGATTGCAAAATTTTTAATTTCTAAACCAATTAACATACTGTTCATCCATCCAGTGAATTAACTGTTAATTTATACAGTGTTTTGGTTTTTTGCAAATTAAATTTCTATATTTTAAGCAAGGCTGGACTCAATTAATGTTTTTTTTTCTTCATCAATAGGGAGGTTTTCATCGTTAAGGTCAATACTATCAACTGGTTGCGCTATGTCTTCAGTTTTTAACTTTAAAATTAGCGTAGGAAGGACTTCTTGATAAAAGTTTTTATTATATAAAATACCTTGAGCTGGTAACTCTGCTATGAAATATTGAGTGGTATCGGAAAAAGCTTGGCTGTTATTATTTTTATAGGTTTTTATTAGTTCTTCGTTAAGTATATTAATAAGTAAATCGCATAGCGATTCTAGCTTATTTAAATTTTCATCAGTGTGTGGCTGTACCACAAAAAAATTACTGACAACGGCTTGAATTCGAGGAAGGTGTTTAGCACTAATGACTTTTGCATCAAGTAACTCGTTAAGTTTTATTTTTAAACGTGATTGAGTACTTGCAACGCGCTCGTTAAACAGCTTTTTCTTTGCTTCAATAGTCTTTTTACGATTACTTTCAATGAGTAAGTAACTGCCAAGTAAAGTAATTAACAATAATAAAGCAAGAAATACTACATAAGTCATTGCTACAATTTCCTGATGGTGATGATTAATAATCTAGCCCGATATTTTGCTCTAAAGTTGCATGTTTGGCAATAACTGAGAGATTGTTTATCTTTTGGGGTGAAACATGCACACTCAAAGAGACTCAGCCTTGCCTACCTGTTTAGAGGCAAGGGATATGAGCATGCGCAGTAGTTTTAATCGCTTTTTACTTTGTCCACTCGATTAACTATCTCTTGCTGCGATTACATCGCCTCTCAATTAAACAACTCTCAGTCCTAAAAGCTCAACCGTTTTTAGTATAAACGGCTACCCCAGTTTAACTTCTTACGAAGCACATTATAATAAGAGTAATTTTTTGGGTGAATTAACCGTAATTTTCTATCTGCTTTGCGAATAACGACCTCATCACCGGGTAATACGGCAAGTACAACATGGCTGTCGCAACTTACCTGTAAGCTATCGGTATTTTCTAAACTAAGCTTTAAACGTACTTCGTTATCGGCATCTACCACTAAAGGGCGGCTTGATAAAGTATGCGGGAACATAGGAACCAATGACATGGCGTTGAGTTCTGGGGTTAAAATAGGGCCGCCGCCCGATAAAGAGTAGGCTGTTGAACCTGTTGGAGTCGATACAATTAATCCATCAGAGCGTTGTGAGAATACAAAATCATCGTTAATAAATGCTTCAAACTCAATCATGTGTGCTACTTTATCAGCATGAAGCACCGCTTCGTTTACTGCCGAATTAGCGCTTTTAAGTTCGTTATGACGGTACACTTCTACTTCTAATAAAAAACGTTTTTCTTCAATGTAATCGCCACTGAGTACTTGTTCTAAACTGCCTTCAAATCCTTCTGGATTTAAATCGGTTAAAAAGCCTAAATTGCCTCTGTTTACACCGATTACCGCAATATCAAAACGAGCGAGTACTCTTGCAGCGCCAAGCATATTGCCATCACCACCAACCACAATGGCTAAATCGGCGCGCGCTCCCAAATCAACGAGTTTTACGAGCTTGTCCTCAGGTACATCACTAAGTTGACCTCCCGTGCGTTTTTCAACAATCACCTCAAAGCCTAAAGCTAATAAAAACGTATGTAATCGTTGTAACGTAGCGGCTGCATTAGGATGATTTGGCTTACCAATCAAGCCAATAGTGTTAAAGGGAGAGTCCATAATAAATACACTGAAAGTTTCGGTATTGGTAGAGTAACCTAAAACAGAAGTGTTTGAAAACACAGATCTTAGGGTCTGTTGTCCTTTCAATGCGAAACAGACACTGACTGAAGGGTTTTGACTAGAGGCGATTAACTTTTTGTTTTCGGTTTTCACTTAGGCCACTAGGTTACAAAGCTCGTATCGCGATTAAATCGCCCCTAGTTTGAACAAATTTTAATCCGCAAAAATAACAGAGCTTAATAGTGACTAATTGATTTAATTAATTCACTGTAAAATTTAGATTTATTAAATTTCTTATACTTGAAATAATAATACCTAGCCCCGATATAACAGTCATGCGTAAAGATGTAGATAACATGAAATTAAATCCTCGAGACCAGCAAATTTTTGCCGCTGTTATGAGCCTGTACTGTAATGGTGATGGCTTACCTGTGCCTTCAACAAAAATTGCAAAACAAAAAGGTATGGCGGTGTGTTCTGCCACTGTTCGCAACGCGATGGCACGCCTTGAAAAAATAGGCTTATTGTATTCACCACATACATCTGCAGGACGAGTCCCCACCAATGATGGCTTTGACTATTGGTTTGATGAGTTTTTTACTTTGGGTGCTATTGCTAATTATTGGCAGCCTGAGCAGGCTGAGCTAGTCGAATTGGCACATGGCTTGAGTCAACGTTATCAAGTATGCTGTTGTGTGGGGCTACCACAAGTTAGAACTCAGCAGGTATTTAGAGTAGAAGTACTCGACTTTGACGCTAATAATTGGCTTATCTTACTTTTAGACAGAGCAGGGCAAAGCCATAATATTTGCATTAACAAGCCTGATGATCCCAGTGACGGCCAACGCTACGAGTTTGCTACTTGGCTTAACACTGTATTTAGCCAGCAAACGCTCATTGAAGGGCTATACAGAATGCAGGCCATGGCAAATACGGCACCGCGTAATTGTCATGACTCTTTAACTCAATGGACGCGTGAGTTAAGCCAAAAATTAGGCTCAGATAACAGTATTGTGGTGGGCGAAAACTACCTTTATAAAAAAATAGATTGTGAGCAAAGTCTTAATATTGGTGTTTCATTTTTAAATTTTGTGGAAGATAAGCTCGCATTTAAAAACGGGGTCTCTATACTCAGTGCTGAAAATTTACCTTTTAGTACTTGTGATGATCTCATTGTGATCACTGTGCCGTACTTTCAAAATCAGGAATATCAAAGTCGTTTTTGTGTTATTTGTCCGAAATCAGCGCAATTAGAGAAAATAATCCAAGAATTTAAATTATTAGAGCCATCGGGCTCTTGAATCTTTTTATTCAATCCCCATAATTACCGCAGTTGTAAAGAATTGGAGCGTATATTTTATGTCTGAGCAGACACAAAACCCAGAGCAAGAAGTAGAATTGAACGAAGAAGTGGCGCAAATGGAAGCCGACGTTGAGGCTGCAGTAGAAGCAGCAGAACAACACGCCGAGCAAGAGCAAAGCCCTGAAGCAGAAATTGCAATGTTATATGCTGAGTTAGAAGCGGCAAAACAAACTATTGCAGATCAGAAAGATAGCGTCGTTCGCGCTGCTGCTGACGTTGACAATATGCGTCGTCGTGCTGCACAAGATGTTGAGAAAGCGCACAAATTTGCACTTGAAAAATTTGCTAACGAATTACTTCCTGTTATAGATAACTTAGAGCGTGCTATTGAGTTCTCTGATAAAGAAAATGAAACGCTTAAGCCTTTGTTAGAAGGTATTGATATGACAGTAAAAAGCTTTAACGATGCAGTGGCTAAATTTGGCGTTGAAATTGTAAACCCACAAGGTGAGCAGTTTAACCCAGATTTTCATCAAGCAATGTCGATTCAGCCAAGTAATGATGTGACGCCTAATACTGTGTTAGCAGTAATGCAAAAAGGTTACACATTAAACGGTCGTTTATTACGTCCTGCAATGGTTATGGTATCTAAAGCAGCTGATGCTTAATTAAGTATACAATTAAAAAATGCCTCATTATGAGGCATTTTTTTTGTCTTTAAAATAATGAACTAACTGCACTAGGATAGTGAGTACAACTGCGCTGAACATTAAACTTGAAAATGGAACTGCACTTTGTGCATGCATTACCGCTAATATAGGGCCTACTAATGCGCCACTACCAAAACGTAAGGTGCCAATAACCGCCGTTGCAGTCCCTGTATTTTGCTCAAATTTCATCAAAATCAATGAATCTGCGTTACTTGCTATTATACCTAGGCTCATCATCAACGGAGCAATAGCCGCAACAATAAAGTAAAGTGACAAGTTTAATACGCTAAAGCTAAGTAATGCTGCGCCAGAGATAAAGCCACACATTAAGCCATAATAAAGCATTTTGCGTGAGCCAATACGTGGCACTACGCGAGTATTTAAAAAATTACCAAACATCAACGCCATTACATTAAAAGCGAATAACAGGCCAAACAATTGTTCTGATACTTTAAATAGGTCGAGGTAAATATAAGGGACGGACGTTAAAAAGCAAAAAAAGCCAAACGACACAAACATCGAGCTTAAAATATCGGCGCGGGCGTGCGTATTACTTAATACCACTTTATAACTTGAGAAGAATAATGCTAATCCTTTTCGCTCATTTTTAAATATTGGAATATCGATTAAGTAACGTTGCACAAAAAGTAAAATAACAAAGCTATAGGTCGCTAAAACAATAAAAATAGTCGACCATACCGAAAAGCCTAAAATGACCGAGCCGATAGAGGGGGCAAGTAACGGTGCTATCATCATAATCATAGACACGTAAGACATACCTTTAGCAGTATTTTTTTGATATATATGCCTAATGATCCCAGGGACGACAACCGTAGCGGCCGCGCCTGTAAATGCCTGTACAGCTCTTAACAGCCAAAAAGTATGCACTTCAGTGGTAAATGCTAACGCCAGTGAACTTAAGCCAAATAAACTGAGACCTATCCGTGCCAGTTTACGCCTGCCAATTTGATCGGCTATGGGGCCAAAAAATAACATGCCCAATGCATAACCCGCTAAGTATATACTCAACGATATTTGAACATTTGGCATGCTGGTATTGAGATCATTGGCAATCACCAGCATCGCCGGTAAATACATATCAATGGCTAAAGGCGTGATCGCGACAATACTGGCTAATAAAGGCAATAAAATACGGGTATTAAAAGAAGAAGCCGAAGCGCTCATTTAAAAACTCAAAACAACGAATATAGGCCCAGCATTATAGCAGGGCAATAGCCTTGGATAAACTTAGTTTGCCTGCTAACTTAATTGTTTAATTGCAAAAAGCAAAGATTTTAAACTAACACCGCGTTTGCTATTCTATACTTAGTAACAAACTTTTTTAGGGTAACACAATGAAAAAATTGGTTTTGGTAGTTCTAGCCAGTGCAGTATTAGCAGGTTGTAAAACATCACCAACTGGGCGAACGCAAATTGCGCTTTACTCAGATCAACAAATGACTCAAATGGGTACTGCCAGTTTTGCAGAGATGAAAAAAACGCAGCCGATAAATAAAGATCCAAAAGTAAACAGTTACGTCAATTGCATTGCTGAAAAAGTAGTGGCCGTGCTTCCTACAGAATATGCATCTCAAAATTGGGAAGTGGTGGTATTTGAAGATGAATCTGCAAACGCCTTTGCATTGCCTGGCGGTTATATTGGTGTACATACGGGGCTCTTAAAAATAGCCACAAATCAAGATCAGGTTGCCACTGTTTTAGGTCATGAAGTTGGACACGTGATTGCTGAGCATTCAAATGAACGGGTCTCACAAAGTTCTATTTTACAAACGGGTATGCAGCTGGGCAATGCGGCGCTTGAAATGGGTAACGTGCAATACCGTAATGAAATTATGCAAGGCCTTGGTTTAGGCGCTCAATATGGTGTGGTTTTACCCTTTAGTCGCTCACATGAGTCAGAGGCAGATACAATTGGTTTAGATCTTATGGCGCAAGCAGGGTTTAATCCCAAAGAGTCTGTAACACTTTGGCAAAATATGAGCCAAGCGGGCAGTGGGGCTACGCCAGAGTTTTTATCAACTCACCCAGCACCAACGAGCCGTATTGCAAATTTACAATCGCAAATGAGTAAAGCGCTTAGCGAGCAAAAAACAGCTAAAGCACAAGGTAAAAATCCGCAGTGTAAGTTGTGATCAGCCATAAAAAAACCTGTCTAATGACAGGTTTTATTTTTTATAATTAAAACATTCAATTATATATTAGAAAGTCCACTCTAAATGAACTTGCGGTACTGATTCACTAACATCAGTACCAAATTTATTGTGCCAGTATTGCCATTCCATACCTAACAGTAAGGTATTTTCTTTCATTTCTAGCGCATGTCCCATATCCCATACAATAATAGGTTGGGCTAAAAACCAAGCACGCACATCGTTACCAAACTCATCTTTTCGTTCAGCAATGTACTCTGCATGTCCTTTTACGTTAAACTTTTGCGAGCCAATCATGAACGGGTAATCAAAGGCTACATCAAACATCCAGCTGTTAGTTTCAATGGGTGCACCGCCTTTTGCAACGCCTTCGCTATCATCAATGTATGCACTGATAAGGGTTGAAAAGAAATTAAAACCAGGCACATCCCAGCTTAATTTTACGCCTGGTAAATATTTAACTACTTTGGCATCGCCTGCAGCATTAATACCCATGGTTAGGCCAACATCAACAAGCGCCCCTGACGCTACTTTTTCGTCCATTACTGCAGATAAACTAAGGGTAGAGTAACCTTCAAAGTAAAAGTCTTGATCTTGAAAGCCATCATCGTTGCTGTCGGTACTGTAATCAATAAAGAAAAAGTTATCGCCATAATCATGCCCAGAAGCATGCTCAATTGAGTACACCGTGGTATTAGATTTTTGTTCAGTAAATGGGTTTTTGTGGTTGCCGTTATTAATATGAAGCGCCGTATTGCTCCAATTAGCAGCGGTAGCTGTTGAACTTAAGGCACACGCACTTAGTGCAACGAGAGGAAGTAAGTTTTTAATTTTCATAACCATATTTTATGTGACACGCTGAATATCACATTATAGCAAACACGGTTAATTTGTTAATTATTTATTGTGATAAACAGTGCATTAGCACGCAGCTAATACACTGTAAAAAGGGAGATTATGCTTTATTGCGGCGCAAACAAATAACAGCAATAGCAGTAAAGGCTAAAATAAAGCAGTAGTAAGATGAGGTTGAAACATCCCACGGGCTAATTTTAAATGTAGCACCGAGTAATAATGCTTGCGCGCCATAAGGCAAAGACCCTTGGGTTACACAGGCAAAAATATCTAATAAACTGGCAGAGCGTTTACCACTAATTTCGCCATCATCAGCCAGTTTTTTAGCAATAGGGCCTGTCACAATAATAGACACGGTATTATTGGCAATACACATATTACTGGTGACAACTAATGCCGCGATCCCTAACTGATCGGCTACTTTACGGTGCCATTTGGCAATGACTTTAGTAATAGCTTGAATTTTTTGAGCGATATAGTCGAGGCCGCCATTAATACGAATAAACTCAGAGAGGCCACCAATAAACATAGACAGTAAAAATATTTCCTGCATTTCACTAAAGCCTTTGTAAATATCTTTTACAAAGCTTGCACCTTCATAGCTGCCGGTAAAGCCCATTAATGCGGCAAACACAATACCGCTTAACAGCACTACAAACACATTAAAGCCCATTACCGCCAGGACTAAAATAAAGGCATACGGAAGTACTAATAAAATATCGTAGTCTTTGGTATCAACTACTTGTGCTGCAGGCGTTAAAAATAATAGCAATGCAATAGTGAGTATGGCGGCCGGAACAGCAATTTTAAGGTTTTCTTTAAACTTATCTTTCATTTCACAGCCTTGCGTGCGGGTAGCAGCAATCGTGGTGTCAGAAATTATTGATAAGTTATCACCAAACATAGCACCAGATACAATGGTACCGGCCATTAAAGCAGGATCAATTCCTGTTTTAATAGATACTGCATAGGCAATTGGGCCAATAGCACCAATAGTTCCCATTGAAGTGCCCATAGCAGTAGAAATAACCGCCGCTATTAAAAATAAACCAGGTAGTAGTAACGAAGGGGGAATAAGTGAAAGTCCGGCATTAACAACCGCATCCACACCGCCGGTAGCACCAGCAACCGCCGAAAAAGCACCCGCTAGTAAGTAAATAAGACACATGGTAATAATATTGTTATTACCTACGCCCTTTATAAAGGTTTCTACGCTTTGGTTGATGCTGGTTTTATTTAAAATAAAGGCTAAAACAATCGCGGGTAAAATAGCGACTGGTGCTGGGAGTTGATAAAACGCGTAATCAACCCCTTGAGATTGTAAATATAAGCCTGAGCCTAAAAAAATAGCAACAAAGGTGAGTAGGGGAAGCAAAGAAAATCTTGCTTTATTTTTATCAAATGATGGCTGCATCATAATCCTCGTTAATTATTCATAGCAATCGAAGTCGATTGATATATTAAACAGCCAAAGCATCCCTCTTTTAGCTGAATTTAGTTGTTTGTTTTACTATCTAACCAGATAAGTAACCCAACAGCGCCCGCAAGCCAAAGACCAAATCGGCGCAAAAAAAGAAGTTTAAATGTATAGATGGCTAAATGCAAAGACTATCTGTTATTATTATGAGGGTCTGTTGATCTTTCAAGGTTAAATTTGCAGCAGTCTGTTTGGTATTTAGGCAAGGCAGAGCCTATGTGGTGTAGTTGTTCCCCATAAATAGGCGGTAACGCAGCATCAATGCCAAACAGGCGCTGCCCGAAGGGTTCTGCCTAGGGGCGATTTACTCTTTGTTGCTCGGTTTTTACTTAGCCCACTAGGTTACAAACCTCGCGCCACGATTAAACCGCTCCTAGTTTGAACAAATTTTAATCCGCAAAGGTCAACAGACCCTAAAATAATCGAAGCTTTTTTATAAGCTTTCCTGACTATTACATGAGTTTTAGATAAAATCTAGCTAACTAAAAAATACATAGGTTGTAAAAAGATGAATCGAGTAGGTGTGTTTGGTGCGAATGGCCGTATGGGACTGGCACTTGTAGAAGCAGCAACAATCAATAAAAATTCACAATTAGCGGCGGCCTATGTGCGCAGTCAGTCACCGTTATTAGACCTGCCCGTTAATCAGCTTAATAGCGCAGCGGCAAAAGAGATTAAGTTTAGCAGTGAACAGCAGGTTGAAAATGTAGATGTGCTTATAGACTTTACTTTGCCTGAAGGCATGAGAAATCATTTAAAAACAGCCGTTGAGCAAAAAACACCTATGGTAATTGGCACCACCGGCTTAACTCATGACGATATGGCGCTATTAACGGATGCAGCTAAACATATTCCGATTGTATTTGCGCGTAATTATAGCGTGGGCGTAAATTTACTGCTTAACTTAGTGCAAACGGCAGCAACAAAACTAGGCGATGATTTAGATATAGAAATTTTTGAAGCACATCATCGTCATAAAATTGATGCGCCATCGGGCACTGCACTTGCCATTGGCGAGTCGATTGCTCAGGCAAAAGGGTGGGATCATGATGAGGTTGCCGTTTATGATCGCAACAACATAGAGCAGGCCAAATCACAAAATGAAATTGGTTATTCGGTGCTAAGGGGCGGTGATATAGTAGGTGAACACACGGCCTACTTCGCTACAATGGGCGAAAGACTTGAATTAACCCATAAAGCAAGTTCGCGAATGACCTTCGCGCTAGGTGCTATAAGAGCTGCGCAGTGGTTGAAAAATAAACCTGCAGGACTTTATGACATGCAAGATGTGCTAGATTTAAAGTAGTTAAGTTCCTTTTTTAACGCTTTGGGGTGGTTTTTTGCTATAACCACTTATTTATTGCAATTTACTAATTAGCGTTAGACCTAAAAGCCAACTTCATGTAGAATGCAGCCAATTTGCCAAAAATTACTAAATGCGTGTTTCCAATTATACTCATATGGTTAGCAAAACCGGGGTTTGTGTGGGAATGAAAAGAGTTTTAGGCAAGAAAAATGAATGAAGGTTTAGTGGTTTACATCGGCATCATTTAAGACTGCGTAAAACAATTTAAGCTCACAGAAATCAGGTTTTGACCAATTATCTGAGTATTGGCGGGGTGTTAAGCAATTTGCTTACTCCCGTTTTTTACTGTTAGGAGGTTTAACTTGACTAAATCCGCTCTGTTAGTCCTAGAAGACGGCACAGTGTTTCGCGGTACTGCAATCGGCGCTGACGGCATGTCAGTCGGTGAAGTAGTATTCAATACGTCTATGACTGGTTATCAAGAAATTTTGACTGATCCATCGTACGCGGAACAAATCGTAACTTTGACGTACCCACATATCGGTAATACGGGTACCAACAGCGAAGACGAAGAAGCGAGTCACATTTGGGCTAAAGGCCTAGTGATCCGTGATTTGCCACTGCTAGCGAGTAATTTTCGTAACGAGCAATCGTTAGATGATTACTTAAAAGAACGTAATATTTTAGGTATTGCGGACATCGACACCAGAAAACTAACCCGTATTTTGCGTGATAAAGGCGCACAAAATGGCTGTATCGTTGCCGGTGACGAACTAGACGAGAAAAAAGCGCTTGAAGCTGCGCAAGCCTTCCCAGGCTTAAAAGGCATGGATTTAGCAAAAGTTGTCTCAACCAAGGAAAATTTTGAGTGGCGCGAATCAAGCTGGACATTAGGCGAAGGGTTTAAAACCTTACACGCTGATGATGAAAAGTTTCATGTTGTTGCCTACGACTTCGGTGTTAAACGTAATATTTTACGTATGCTTGTAGATCGTGGTTGTAAACTAACGGTTGTACCCGCACAAACCTCTGCCGCTGACGTACTAGCATTAAACCCTGATGGTATTTTCTTATCAAATGGCCCTGGCGATCCTGAGCCATGTACTTATGCCATTGATGCAATTAAAACCTTTTTAGAAACCGATACGCCAATTTTTGGTATTTGTTTAGGGCATCAACTATTAGCGCTTGCCTCAGGTGCTAAAACAGTAAAAATGAAGTTTGGCCACCATGGTGGTAACCACCCAGTTAAAGATCTTGAGCGCGATGTCGTAATGATCACCGCACAAAACCATGGTTTTGCTGCAGATGAAGCCACATTACCAGATAACCTACGTGCAACGCATAAATCGTTATTTGACGGCACATTGCAAGGTATTCACCGTACAGATAAACCAGCATTTAGCTTCCAAGGTCACCCAGAAGCGAGTCCTGGTCCGCACGATGCAGCCCCATTATTTGACCACTTCATCGATTTGATGCAAGCGCGTAACCACTAATTTAACCGGAGTAATAATGCCAAAACGTACCGACATAAAAAGCATTCTTATCTTAGGCGCAGGCCCAATTGTAATTGGTCAAGCTTGTGAATTTGACTACTCTGGTGCTCAAGCGTGTAAAGCACTAAGAGAAGAAGGCTATCGAGTTATATTAGTTAACTCAAACCCAGCAACTATCATGACTGACCCAGAAATGGCCGATGCAACATACATCGAACCAATTCACTGGGAAGTGGTAGAAAAAATCATTGAAAAAGAAAAGCCAGATGCTGTCCTGCCTACAATGGGTGGCCAAACAGCATTAAACTGTGCGCTTGATTTAGACAAGCATGGTGTATTGGCTAAGCATGGCGTTGAGCTTATTGGCGCAACAGCCGATGCAATCGATAAAGCAGAAAACCGTGAGCGCTTTGATGTTGCTATGCGTAACATCGGCCTAGAATGTCCACGTGCTGAAATTGCCCATTCAATGGATGAAGCGCGCGATACCATGACCCGTATCGGCTTACCGTGTATTATTCGTCCTTCTTTCACAATGGGCGGCACCGGCGGCGGTGTGGCTTACAACATGGAAGAGTTTGAAGAAATCTGTGAGCGCGGTTTAGACCTTTCACCAACCAGCGAGTTATTAATAGATGAGTCGTTAATTGGTTGGAAAGAATACGAAATGGAAGTTGTTCGTGACAAAAAAGACAACTGTATTATCGTCTGTTCTATTGAAAACTTTGACCCAATGGGTGTGCACACAGGTGACTCAATCACTGTGGCTCCAGCACAAACATTAACCGACAAAGAATACCAAATCATGCGTAATGCCTCTATGGCCGTATTGCGTGAAATTGGTGTTGAAACCGGCGGTTCAAACGTACAATTTGGTGTAAATCCCGTTGATGGCCGTATGGTTATCATTGAAATGAACCCACGTGTATCACGTTCATCGGCACTGGCCTCTAAAGCAACCGGTTTCCCTATTGCTAAAATCGCCGCTAAGTTAGCGGTAGGCTTCACGTTAGATGAGCTTCAAAACGATATCACTGGCGGTAAAACCCCAGCGTCGTTTGAACCGTCAATCGATTACGTTGTAACAAAAATTCCTCGCTTTAACTTTGAAAAATTTGCCGGTGCAAACGACCGTTTAACGACGCAAATGAAATCAGTGGGCGAAGTAATGGCGATTGGTCGTAACCAACAAGAGTCATTACAAAAAGCATTACGTGGTTTAGAAGTAGGCGCAACAGGCTTTAACCCAATTGTGGCACTTGATGACCCTAAAGCAAAAGAAAAAATCATTCGTGAATTACGTGAGCCAGGTGCAGAGCGTATTTGGTACATTGCCGATGCAATGCGCCATGGTATGAGCGTTGAAGATGTATTTGAATTAACTAAGATTGACCCTTGGTACTTAGTACAAATTGAAGATATCTTAAAAGACGAAGCTAAAATTTCAGAAGTCGGTATGGCCGGCTTAAATGCAGACTTCTTGCGTAAACTTAAACGCAAAGGGTTTGCAGATCCGCGTATTGCAGAAATTGCCGGTGTGTCAGAAGCTGAAATCCGTAAAAAGCGTCATCAACTCAATATTGTGCCTGTGTACAAACGCGTTGATACGTGCGCTGCCGAATTTAGCTCAGATACAGCTTACATGTACTCATCTTACGATGAAGAGTGTGAAGCGAACGCATCTGACCGTGATAAAATCATGGTGATTGGTGGTGGTCCTAACCGTATCGGCCAAGGTATTGAATTTGATTACTGTTGTGTACACGCAGCGCTTGCGCTTCGTGAAGACGGTTACGAAACTATTATGGTTAACTGTAACCCTGAAACGGTATCTACCGATTACGATACGTCTGATCGTTTATACTTTGAGCCAATTACGCTTGAAGACGTACTAGAAATTGTACGTGTTGAAAAGCCAAAAGGCGTTATCGTGCAGTACGGTGGTCAAACACCACTTAAACTAGCGCGTGAGCTTGAAGCGAACGGTGTGCCAGTAATTGGTACTTCGCCAGATGCGATTGACCGTGCAGAAGATCGTGAACGCTTCCAACAACTTGTTGAGCGTTTGGATTTACTGCAGCCAGAAAATGCCACCGTAACCTCAACTGAAGAAGCTATTTTAAAATCAGTTGAAATTGGTTTCCCACTGGTAGTACGTCCTTCGTACGTATTAGGTGGTCGTGCGATGGAAATTGTATACGATGAGCAAGACTTACGTCGTTACATGACCGAGGCCGTATCTGCATCAAACGAAGCACCCGTGTTACTTGACCGTTTCTTAGATAACGCAATCGAAGTTGACGTTGATGCTATCTGTGATGGCGAGCAAGTGATTATTGGCGGCATCATGGAGCATATTGAACAAGCGGGCGTTCACTCTGGTGACTCAGCGTGTTCATTACCAGCTCACTCGCTAACGCAAGAAGTACAAGATGTAATGCGTAAGCAAGTAACTGATATGGCCCTTGAGCTTGGCGTAGTTGGTTTGATGAATACACAGTTTGCGGTTAAAGATGGCAAAGTGTATTTAATCGAAGTAAACCCACGTGCAGCACGTACAGTTCCATTTGTATCTAAAGCAACGGGTGTAGCACTTGCAAAAGTTGCGGCACGTTGTATGGCAGGTCAATCTTTAGCAAGCCAAGGCATTACTAAAGAAGTGATTCCACCGTACTACAGCGTAAAAGAAGTGGTATTGCCATTTGCTAAGTTCCAAGGTGTGGATCCTATCCGTGGCCCAGAAATGCGCTCTACGGGTGAAGTAATGGGTGTTGGTGATACTTTCGCCGAAGCGTTCGCAAAAGCACAATTAGGTGCAAGCAACACTTTACCACGTGGTGGTCGCGCGTTACTATCTGTACGTAATAGCGATAAGCCACGTATTGTAGAACTAGCTAAAACCATGACAGACCTTGGTTTTGAGCTAGATGCAACAGGTGGAACAGCTGCTGCACTTGAAGATGCTGGAATTACGGTTCGCCGTGTAAATAAAGTATATGAAGGTCGTCCGCACATTCTTGATAGAATCAAAAATGGCGAGTATAGCTATATCGTTAATACCACCGAAGGTCGCCAAGCGATTGAAGATTCGAAGGTGTTACGTCGTGGTGCATTGCAGCACAAAACCAATTATACTACGACATTGAATGCGGCATTTGCTAACTGTACTGCTAACCAAGCAGATGACCGCAGTAAAGTGACGTCTGTTCAAGAACTACACCTGCGATTGAACTAAGGAAATGTGCCAAGGCCGTAACCACGGCCTTGGGATTAAGTGAGAAAAGTATGCAATCAATTCCAATGACAGTTCGTGGCGCAAAATTATTGCGCGATGAACTTAACGAATTAAAAACTGTTACCCGTCCAAAAATTGTATCTGATATTGCTGATGCACGTGAACACGGTGACTTAAAAGAAAATGCTGAGTATCACGCTGCGCGTGAGCAACAGGGTTTTTGTGAAGGCCGTATTCAAGAAATTGAAGCAAAACTTTCAAACATGCAGATGATTGACGTAACAAAGATGCCTAATACAGGTAAAGTGATTTTTGGTACTACAGTAACCATCGTTAATGTTGAAACCGACGCTGAAGTTAAATATCAGATTGTTGGCGATGATGAAGCAGATATTAAAAGTAATTTAATCTCTGTCAATTCACCAATTGCTCGCGGCTTAATTGGTAAACAAGCGGATGACGCTGTGATTATCAAAACGCCAAAAGGTGATGTAGAGTACGAAATCATTGAGGTTGAGTATATTTAATTAGTTAACTCACTTTAACGTTTTATAAAAACCAGTGCTTAGCAATAAGCACTGGTTTTTTTATGCTTGGTTTTTATATTTGGTTTAGATACCGGTCAATTATTATTCATTGTTTGTAAATGTAGACTATGTTGTTATGGTAGTAACCTATTCTTCAATAAGGAAATAATATGGCAAATATACTGTATCCAGCACCTTTAAAAGTGGGATCTAAAATCGCCGTGTGTTCTTTATCAGCGGGGATCAAATCAAAATATCACCCACGGTTAGACATCGTCATTAATGGCTTAAAACATCGAGGTTATGAGGTTGTTGAAGGGGAGTTTTTACGTCAAAACGAGCCGCGAACTCAACTTACTGCTAAGCAGCATGCCAAGCAATTAATGGACTTTTTATTGGATGATAAAATAGATGCGATTATGCCGCCAATGGGCGGAGAGCTGGCAATGGAAATATTGCCGTTACTTGATTTTGGCGCAATTAAAAATGCCAAACCTAAATGGTTGGTGGGTTATTCAGATGTCAGCACGATTGCTTGTGCACTGACAGCAAAATGTAATTGGGCAACACTGCATAGCGCCAATTTAATTCAGTTACACCCCGATGAAAAAGATCCGTATTGTTTACAAATTTTTGAAAGTCTAAGCTATGAGGCTAATAGTGAGTTTGAGCAAGCCCCCTCGACTTACCATCAACATAGCAAGCCTGATTATGCACAAAACCCAAACGTATTATTTGATCACAGCGCGCCAACCCAGTGGCAATGTTTAAATTACACCGATAAACGCAGTATCGAAATGTCAGGGCGATTGTTTGGTGGGTGTCTTGATACGGTTGGGCTGTTGCTTGATTCGCCTTTTTTAGCACTGCATGAGTTTAAAAAGCATAATGCCTCGCAAGGTATTGTGCTTTATTTAGAAAGCGCAGAGCTCACGCCTGCGACGGTTGCACGGTTTTTATTGTCACTCAAATTAGCCGGTATGTTTGATGATATAAACGGGGTGATTATTGGCCGCCATGTAACCTTACAGGGGCAAGATCCGGGGTTTGATTATCGCCAAGGCTTAAATGCCGCTTTTGGCGGGTGTTTATTTCCGGTGATCATTGATGCCGATATTGGTCACATCCCTCCTAATTTAAATTTAATCAATGGAGCTTTATGCACTGTTACCGCAGATGTTGATCAAGGCAAAGTTATTAGTGCGTCTGTGGTCACAAAACTAGCCTAATAAAGTGAGCTGCTCACTAACAATTTAAAGTGAGCAGCTTTGACTTATAAAACCTGAATTACTTGTTCTTTGCTTAAACGTGATTTTGGCAGCTTAGCATTGTAGTCTTCTTCTGCATCATGGTAACCCAGCGCAAGTGCCACATCACAGATGTAGCCGTCTAATTCGCTTGCAAACTCTTCACCAATCAGCTGTGCATCAACGCCTTCCATCGGCGTGGTATCAATCCCTAAGCGTGCTGCTGCATGCATAGTATTGCCTAAAGCAATGTAGGTTTGTGCTTTGGTCCACGCGGCATTATTACCTTGCTCATCGGTATTTAAATCAACAAACGCAAAGGCGCCAAAAGCTTGCTCGCGGTTTTCTTTTTGAGTTCGGCCATTTTTTATATCAGCATCAATTACGTGTCCGTAATCTTCACGAGTATATTGCGGATTATGAGCAAATAAAATAATGTGCGACGCCGCTTTAATGTGTGGCTGATTAAATTGAAACTTATTAGCAAAGGTAGTGTGCATACGCTCTTTTGCAGCGTCTGATTCAATCACTACAAATTTCCAAGGCTGCGAATTAATTGACGAAGGAGAAAGACGCATAGCATCATACAATACCGTTAAATCGTCTTGAGAAATGCGCTTTGTCGCGTCGTAACGTTTAGCAGTATGGCGGCTTTCAAGGTCGCGAATAATAGGGTGAGTCATAGTCTCTCCATAATAAAAAAGGGCTAATAAACAGTGTTCACTGAGTGTATGAGCAACATAATACAATTTGCTTTATTTAAAATAAACAGCATAATTATTGAATCATTATCAAATAAAAATAGATAATATGCAGATTGATGACTTAAAACTGATTTTAAAAGTAGCAGAGTGTCGAAGTATTACTTTAGCTGCTGCTAAGTTAGATATGCGCACAGCAACCGCCAGTGCGGCTATTAAGCGCGTAGAATCAGCCCTTGGCTGCGAATTATTTATTAGAACAACTCGCCATTTGCGTTTATCCAGTGCAGGGGAGCGGTACATACCCCAATGCGAACAAGCGCTGGCTGTACTTGAAACGGCAAGGCAAAACCTCAAAGGAGAACATGATGCTATTGAGGGAGAATTGCGGGTGGCTACTTCATCTGATTTAGGGCGCAACCTAGTGATCCCCTGGATTGATGACATTATGGATAGGTACCCAAGTGTGAGCTTGCGTACGCACATTAGCGATAGCAATATCGATTTTTTTCGTGATTCGGTTGATATTGCACTGCGTTATGGCTCCCCAAGTGATAGCAGTGTTTATGGATTTAAAATTTGCAACGTACCGCGACTACTCTGTGCTACACCTACCTATTTAGCTAAATATGGTGAGCCAGAGCACCCTGATGATTTAGCGCAGCATCAAGGGTTATTTTATCAGCTGCAAGATATTATCAATAATGTATGGGAGTTTACCGATGGCCAAAAAAAATACAAAGTAAAAATGCAGGGCAGACGTGCCTCAAACGATGGCGATTTAGTAAGGCGCTGGTGTGTGGCAGGTAAAGGTTTAGCGGTTAAATCAGCGTTAGATATTGCAGATGATTTGCTAAATGATCGCGTGATCACGCTGATGCCTGGTTATCAACACACCTGTGGCGAACTTTGGTTAATATGCCCAAGCCGCCAATCCATTACGCCAGCAGTGAGATTGCTAAGAGATGTGTGCAGAGAAAAAGCTACTCGTTTGTTACAACAGTTAGTTGATAAAGGTGTTTTAGCAAAAAGTGCACTTGAATGATGTTTTTCCAGCCAAGTGCATGTTGATTTAAAGTTTGCTGCTGAGTGTTTTAATTGCCTGGGATGCATTTTCACTCGTAGGGTCGAGCTCTAAAGTTTGTTGATAAAACTCAAGTGACTTTGCAATGTTACCATCAGCTAAATATGCTTCCGCTAAACTGTCGTGGGCATTCGCAGAGTCTGGATTTGTTTGCACATTGAGTTTAAATACAGCAATGGCTTCTTTTATCATCTTCATTTCGAGTAGTTCATAGCCAAAATAATTAATTGAGCGCTCGCGAGGAGTATCGCCACTAGAGACCAATTCTGCGTATTTCTTATTTAACTCACTAATGCCACCACTTTTTATTGCCTGAAACAGCATGCTATCAACATTTTCGGTTGCTACCTCGTAAGATTTACCATAAACAATATTGGTTAAGCCTTTCGTCATAGGCGTGAGCGGAGCTCCGCCAGTGTTATTTAAAATCACGATAAGTAGCTGATCTTCCAATATACGACTAATAAATGCATTAAATCCATCTATACCTCCACCATGTTGTACTTGTGTTAGTGGTTTGCCATATTTATAAGCACTTAATTGATTAACTTCCCAGCCAAATGCGTAATTACGCTGCTGCGATACGGTATACATTTGCTTTTTTAGCTCTTCATTTATTAGCTTATTTGTATAAAGTGCTTGGTCCCATTTTACGAGATCGCGGGCGGTTGAATAGAGAGACCCCGCGGCATAGGGAATAGACATATCTAGATAATCGGCATTAGTGTAACCGTCTAAGTTATTGTTATAACCAGATGCACGTTGCTTGAGCAGCTTTTCATGAGAGTCATAACCGCTGTTGTGCATATTCAGCGGGGTAAAAATGTTCTGCTGCAGTACGTCTTGGTATGTTTGTTGAGTGACCTTTTCAATCACGGCACCTAAAATAAAGTAGCCTGAATTGCTGTAGCGAAATTGTGTACCGGGCTCAAATAATAAATCATCACTACATAACAGCGTTATAAACTCATCAACGCTGTAAGGGTTGCGGCTGTAATCATCTCTAAATGCTTTTGCATGAGTATAATTACTTAGGCCTGAAGTATGGTTAAGGATTTGGCGAATGGTAATTTTATCGCCAATATCTTTACGATAGCCGGGTAGGTAAGTGCTTAAGGGGGCATCGAGCTGTATTTTGTTTTGTTGAACCAATTGTAGAATGAGTAGGGCTGTAAATTGCTTTGTAATAGAGCCTATTCGAAACTTGGTCTGTGATGTGTTTTTAATATCCCATTCAAAGTTTGCGTAACCATAGCTTTTTTCAAAAATAACTTCGCCGTGTTTGGCAACTAACACGTTACCATTAAATTGTTTTAACTCATGAAAGCCTTGTATGAAAGAATCAATTTCTGTGGCTTTATTAGCGGCTAAGCTTATTGTAGATATAAAAAGTACACTCATAGCTAATAATTGAGTTAGCCAAACTCTAGTCTTGTGACTCATAATTTTCCTTAATTATTATTGTTTGTTTTAAAATGAATTTTTAGCGTGGTTAGTATGAAAAGTAAACTTATTTCGTGTTGCAATTTTGTGTTCAGCTTGTTTTTTTTTATTTTTTGCAATAAAAAGCCCGAGTTGTAAATAGCTCGGGCTTGTTGGTTGGGATAACAAATTTATTAGTGAGAAGGGGTGGTTTTATCTACCATTATGGTATTACTCAGTTTCGTATCCGAAGTCGACTCTTTACCTCGAAATTTACGTATCACTCGTTTCAAATCTTCAAGCGCAACGTACTGACACGGTATAAGAATAAGCGTAATTACTGTGGCAAACAGCACACCAAAGGCGAGTGATACGGCCATAGGTATTACAATTTTTGCTTGTAAACTGGTTTCCATAATAATGGGCATTACGCCAATAAAAGTAGTAACAGAGGTTAGTAATATCGCTCTAAAGCGACGCGCTCCGGCTTGCATTACCGCTTCTTTTATTGCCACACCTTCTGCACGGGCTTTGTTTACAAAATCCACCATAACAAGTGAATCATTAACCACCACACCGGCTACCGCAATAATGCCAAACATCGATAAGCTGCTCATGGTCATACCTAGTACCATGTGGCCAAACATGGCGCCAACCACACCAAATGGAATGACCGACATAATAATTAATGGTTGCGAGTAAGAGCGCAGAGGAATAGCCAATAATGCAAAAATTATGATCATCGATAGCGCAAAGTCACGTAATTGCTCATCAGCGCTATCCATTTCCTCTTGAATACGACCAGCCACATTACTTTGTACCCCTGGGTAGTTTTTAAGTAATGAAGGTAAGTACTCATCACGAATTTGTTGTGCAATGGCAAAGGGTTCTACTTGGTCAGTATTTACCGCAGCCCACACGTTTACTGTACGTTTTGAATTTTCACGGCGAATACGATTAACCCCATCAACTAATGAAATATTAGCAACTTCACTTAATGGTACTTCAGCGCCTGTTGGGGTGATAATACGTACGCTGTCGATATCACTGATTGAGTTACGCTCATCTTCTGGGTAGCGGATCATCACTTTAATTTCTTCACCTTCGCGAAGAATACGTTGTGCTTCAAGACCGTAATAGCTAAAGCTTACTTGAGAGGCCACATCAGCAAGGGTTAAGCCCATACTGTAAGCAAGTGGTTTTAAATCTAGCTGTACTTCATCGGTAGCGCTTTGCATTGAGTCATTAACATCGCCTACGCCTTCCATACTTTGCAACTTGGTTTTAAGCTTACCAGCAACTTCTTTAAGTACTTGTGCATTTTTACCTTCGAGTTTAAAGCTTACATCGCCATCGTCTCGACCCCCGTTCATAATACTGTCTTGAATGGTTAGGGTTTTAACACCCGGTAAGTTAGGCATTTGTTCGCGCCATAAGGCACTCAGTGCAAAGGTATCAATAGGGCGCAGGTCGGGTTCAACTAAAATAGCCATAATGTTTGCTTGCGTTCGCCCACGTAAGCTAACTGATAAATCGCGGATCATCGGTTTACCGTATTGCTCTTTGAGCTGGTTATCAACGCTCAGTATTAGCTGCTCTACTTTTTTAGCTGTCTCAAGCGTTGCTTGCTCAGAAGACGCTAAGTTCATTTCTATATCAATGCGAGGAAAATCGTGCGGTATTTTAGGATTAGGCACAAATTTAACTAAACCACCGGCAAACATTCCCGCACTGACAATCAGTAAACACATAAAACCGACAATTACGGTATAGCGATAATGAATGCAGCGACCAACAAACGGGGTGTAGTAGTTATCAACAAAACTTTTTAGGCCGTTATCCATTACTTTACGTGCACGGTGAAGCGGGTTTTTTGGATTTGGTTTACGGTCTTTCATTGCTGCAATATGTGCTGGTAAAATAAGTTTTGATTCAATCAGTGAGAAAATTAAACATAAAATAATCACCCCACCAATGGCTTTAGAAAAAGCCGCACCAGGGCCTGTGGCAAGAGTTTGCGGTAAAAATGCCGCAATAGTGGTAAGTACGCCAAATGTGGCTGGCATTGCCACGCGCTTTACGCCGCGTACTACGTTATCGAGTGTATGGCCGTGTTTTTCTATTTCAGCACTAGCAGATTCGCCCACAACAATGGCGTCATCAACCACTATCCCAAGCACCAGTATAAAGGCAAATAACGAGGCTAAATTAATGGTGACATCTAAAAAGCCAATTGGCATAAACAAAAAGGCACCTAAAAATGACACAGGTAAACCCATCATTACCCAAAAAGCTAAACGTAATGGTAAAAACAGCGCTAATACCAACATAACTAATAAGCCACCCCAAATCATATTGTCGACCATCATATCGAGGCGACCTTCGAGGTAGTAAGTTAAATCAACAATAGGAGAGAGCTTAACACCTGCAGGCAGTTGCGATTCTTTTTCAGCCATATAGGTTTTAAGTACTTTAGCAACATCGGTAATATCTTGATCTTTAGAGGCGTTTACTTCAAACGACAATGAGTTTTTACCATTGTATTTTGAGTATTGCAGGCCTTCTTCAAAGCCATCATTTATGGTGGCAACGTCACCTAAATAAACTTGCGCGCCATCGGCAAGGGTGATCAGTGGTAGTTTTGCAAACTCGCTACCACGGTAGGCTTGTTTTTCAACGCGCATTGAAATATAGCCATTTTCAGAGCGAATTTGCCCAGCTGACATATTGGCAGAAAAGCTTTGCACTGCACTGGCAATATCTCTAAACGTTAATCCATAAGCACGCAGTTTGTCTGGGCTTACTTCAATACCAATTTCGTAATTAAGGCCACCATTAAAGTTAACTAAATTAATATTAGGCAGTGCCTGAAGCTCGTCTTTTATATCGTTTCCGAGCTCTTTAAGTTGGTAGTTACTCATGTCACCGTAAAGCGCAAGTATCATTACTTCTTGTTCGTATTTATCGCGACGAACAATAGGGCGCTCCATACCCGCAGGAAACGTATTAATTGAATCTACTTGTACTTTAATTTCATCGAGTACTTCTTGCGGGTCAAACTGCTCTTCTATTTCAATCCACGCTTGTGAAGAGCCTCTATTGGAGTAGGTGATAAGGCGCTTTATTCCCTCTATACCCTCAAGGTTCTCCTCGACTTTTATGGTAATGCCCTCCTCAACCTCTTGCGGGGCTGCGCCAGGGTATACCGCGGAGACACTGATCCAGTTACTTTCAAATTGTGGAAACATTTGTTTGCGAATAGTAAACGCCGTTAAAATGCCACCAATAAGTATAAATATCATCAATAGATTTGCTGCAACAGGGTTGCGCGCAAACCATGCAATTAGGCCTTTTTCACGTGTAGACATAAGTTACTCCTGTTTCAATGCAAGTTGAGTAACGTCTGGGGTTGTTACAACGTCTTCAATTTTTACCGCCATTCCCTCGGTAGGGTATTCAAGGGCAGAAGTAATTAGCTGTTCACCTTCATTAAGCCCTTGGTCTGCGATCACCATGCCATTTTGTTCACGTATAATATTGAGAGTTTTAAACGACAGGGTTAAATCGTCATTTAATATCGCAATTTTATTTTCTTTGACTAAATGATGTGGCACAACAATGGCGTTATTAACTGCACGACCTTCTATGCTAGCGTTAACATAGGAGCCAAAACGCAATGGTTGAGTTTTGTTAGCATATGGGGTTGGTAATTGTGCCACTAAGTAGCTCATACGGCTTTTTTGATCTATCACCCCTTCACTGCGTACCACTTTAGCCTGCCATGTGGTTTCTTTGCCCGCGAACTGCGCACTAAATAACACTGTTGCACCAATACCGCCATTATTTAAGTATTGAAGCTCTTTATCGGCAACCGGTAAACGTACTTCAGCGACCGAAGTGGCGCTGAGTGAGCCAAAGCTATTACCTGGATTTACAACAGAACCCAAACTAATGCTACGCGCGTTTATAATTGCATCGTAGGGGGCTTTAATATAAGTGCGTTCTAAATTACGTTTAGCACGTTTTACACTTGCTTGTGCTGAGCGATAACGCGCCATTTTCTCTGCTAATTGCGGTTTACGTAAATAAAGCGCAGAGGCGGTGATATCACTTGAGTCTGCTTTAATGCGTTCCCATTCAGCTTTAGCAACATGCGCTTGAGCACGTTCTATCTCAAGCGCTGAACTTGCTTGGGCGAGCCCAGCCTCAGCTTCAATTAAATCAGCTTCGTAATCATTTGGGTCAATTCGTGCTAAAATATCTCCTTGCTTTACGAAGGCACCTTCAACAAATTGCCCTGCAACAGAAATAACTTGGCCACTTACCTGAGCAATCAGCTCAGTGCGGTCTTTAGGTTGCACAATACCGTACGATTTAACATCGAGAGTGATTGCATCAAGGTGAATAGGTTGTGCTGCAACCAATGGGCGAGTATCTTGTTCTGGTTTTTCTTCTGGTGGTTTTTTCATTGCTGAAAAGCCCGCTGCAAGGGCGATGCCACCAACAAGGACCGCGATAGGGAGTATTATTTGTTTTTTAGTCGCCACAGGGCATTCCTTCATAAATTGTGCTGATGAACTAATGATACGCAATAAAGTGTTTACAGTGTGTTTGAAGATGTAACAAGTCATTGCATAATGCGGTTACAAATAGAACAAATCGCTCTGTTTGTATGCAAAGCAGCAACAATATAATTAAAATTTATTACTGAGGTTATAATGAAAACACAATCAATGGCGTGCCGTTTAGGCTGTGGAGCATGTTGTATTGCACCAAGTATTAGCTCGCCAATACCGGGTATGCCAAATGGTAAAAAGGCCGGAGAACGTTGTATTCAGCTGGATGAGCGTAATTTATGTAAGCTATTTGGTGATGAGTCGCGCCCTAAAGTGTGTAGTGATTTTAGCGCCACTTTAGATGTATGCGGGACAACCAATGAACACGCATTAACGTTAATTACAGAATTAGAGCAATTAACCTAATTTATTGTATTAAATACACATATATTTACAATTTATACGCTTGAAAAGTGTAGTCACTTACTTTGTCTTTCTAAAAGTAGTACTGAGAGAGTGCAAAGAGACACTGCGCTTTAAGAGTAAGTGACTTAGACACAAAGTCACTTGGTTTAGTGAGTCGTGTTTTTCTCATTTTCTTCTCATTCAATTCTCTTTGTTCATACGGTTTTAATGATAAATGTACAAAGAGGGCGAAGAGGCGCTGGGCTTTTAGAGTACGTAAAGTAGGGCGAGCTGCGGTATGAAATTTTTAAGTCAGCTTGTTGCTAGTCTGTTTATTATTTCAATTTAAAAAACACGCTCAGCGTGGGATACACCCTCGCTGAGCTAAATTGTTACCAGCTATACGTGGCGCTCAGCGTATATTGCTCACCGCGACCCGGCGTGCCTGGGATTTCTTCAAACGATTCATCCCACAAATTATCCGCTGCTAAAGTAATAAAGAAATTTTGCAGTGTAGCTGGGGTTATTTTTAACGTCAGCTGAGTAAATAGTGCCTCGTCATCTGAACGGCGAAGGGCATTTTTATGCTGTTTACGCCATTCATTATCTACTCGAAACTCTAACTTATCCGTCGGGTTCCAAATTGCACCGAGCGTTACACGATGATCAGGAAAATTTAAGGCATAAAAGCTAGCATCAACATTTTCAGCGCCATAGGTTTCTGTTTTATGTAAGTAGGTATAGCTGGCAACAATTTCTGTATTATTAAATTGTTTAGTGGCTAAAAACTCAAGGCCTGTGGTGTCAATATCAACCGGCTGTGCAAATCGCGCTGAGCTTGAATCAAAGCTAAATGTCCAATCGGTTAGGTTGTTATCTTTACGATAAAAAAGTGCGGAATTAAGCTGCCAGCTTTGTTGCTCAAGCAATAAGCCCAGCTCTAAATTTTTAGTGGTTTCGCGCTCAAGATTAGCGTTACTTCTGAACAACCCACCAGTCTCGCTGCCACCAATGGCGGTGTAGCCTGCTACTTGGCTTGCCTCAGCATACGACAAATACAATGTACGCTCAGTGCCATCGTTATTATGGGTATTTAAACTAACATCACCAATCAATGATAGCTCAGAGTCATCACGACTGGTGTTATCAAATGCAGCCCCTAAACGCACCGTTAGTTGCTGGTTGCTTGCTAGTGCTGTTGTGTATTCTGGTAATACACTAAGCTTAAAGTAGTTACGTGAAGTAAAGTTATTTTCAAGGGTGGTGGAGTCAATACTGTCTTCTATATATTGCGCCGAGTAATTAACCGCAACTGACTTTGTTTGCGCATGACGACCTGAAATAGCCAATGATTTTACTTGTGTTTCATGAAATGCTTGGAACGCGCTTGGGTTTTCTCTTGAATAAACATAATGGTCGTTATGCTTGCGGTAATAAGCCGATACTTCAAATTCACTGTTGGTAGCATAGGCTTGCTTATGGTTGAGCATCCATAATTGGGTTTCTAAGTCTTCGGTTTCATTTACACCAAAGGGGGTATAAAGGTTTGGCCAACCAAAAAACTTTTCTTGTAAGCCGTAAAATAAATCAGTTTGTGAATCGCTCCCAGTTAACTGCACTCTTCCAGAAGTACGGGTAAAGTCATGATCGCCAAAATCAATTGAACCATCACTTTGTGAGTGCGAATATTCACCTTCAAAACCAATACGCCAATTAGCGTTTGCTTCAATTGGAGTACTCACACCTGCATGAATTGTTTGTAGGTTAAAGTCATTTGAGCCTGCGCCCAAAGAGACACTGCCACCGGTTGTTATTGGTTTCCAAGCAAACGACACAGTACCTACCGAGCTATTCATGCCATAAAGTGCGTTATCGGCTCCGGTTAATACGCTGGCACCCGTTAGCATTTGTGGTGCAATAGGAATTTCTGCAAAGTAGTGACCAGACTGCGGGTCGAGTAGAGTTGTACTGCCGACTCTAAAGCCGGTATTTTCAAAAATACCCCCGCGTATCGTTACATCAGCTTGTGCTTCAGCCATATTGCGTGATTGCAAGTCAACACGCGGGTCGTACTCTAAATTTGAAATAGGTGAATCAAATGTACCAACGGGTAAGGTATTGGCAGTGGGAGACGCTTCAATTGTTATTTGTTCTATGGTTGCTGTTTCTTTACTCTGTTCTGCATAAGCAACAGTCGAAATACTGGCTAGTACAGCCGGTATAATAAGGTGCGGGGCACGATTCATATCATTATTCTCATTTTATGCAATGGCGCTAACAATTAAATACCTATCACTTTTTATCACATGATAAGGTAAGCTCACTAAGCTAGGGTGATTTTGGGCGCTATTGTACATTAATGATAAAAAACTGCATTTGATAATCAAACCTAGCGTTACAAAATAGTAACTCTGCATCCTATAAATTATTTACATTGGTCACTTTATTATGCAAACACAACAACCGAGCCATTCATTAAATCAGCACACACTTTATTTTGCTGGTGGTTGCTTATGGGGCGTGCAAGAATTTATGAAGTATTTACCTGGAGTAGTGACTACTGAGGCGGGGCGTGCCAATGGCACTAGTAACACAACACAAGGTGAATACGATGGCTATGCCGAATGCGTGAAAGTAACCTTTGATATTCAAGGAGTGACCTTAAATGAATTAATCGGCTATTTTTTTGAGATTATTGACCCATACAGTATCAATAAACAAGGTAACGATGTAGGCGAAAAATACCGCACCGCCATTTTTAGCCAAGACAGTAATCATTTAAACATCGCCAGAGACTATATTAGCCAGCGTGATGATGCTGAAAAAATAGCGGTACAAGTAGCGCCATTGACTAATTATGTCCCTAGCGATCCCGAGCATCAAGAGCGTTTAACCAATCACCCTGATGATTATTGCCATATCCCACTTGATTTATTACACAAGTATAAATAACAACTTCATTGATGCGTATTTAAATAAAAAAGGCTGGTAACTAATAAAGCTAAAATTAGCTGTTACCTCGTTTATGCTTTTTTTTAGATTTATTAGGCTTTTTCTTTTTTCGAGGGAACATATCTCTAAAAAGGTAGGGCACAGCTAAAAAGTAGATCCCAGTTCCTAAATAAAGAAAAAGGTAAAATAGATAAGTAAACGGCGACGCTGAAAAGAAATAAACGTCAGATTCGACCCGGTAATCTGTTGGGGTCAGAATATAGCCATCATGTATAAACTTTATCGCAAATAAAATAGATAAAAGGCCTAAAGCCCAAAAGACTAAAGAGAATGCGATTTGATTCAATAGCATTCTCGTATTACTTATATCTACATATTTTACTTTTGGTTTCTTTTTATTTTTTGATTGCTTCATTTTGGCCAAAAAAAGTAATAATGATTGCCATTAGTATGCCTACTAAGCCAATGCTTGAAAAAACCAGACTGTATTCACTCTTAATATTGAAGATATTTAATAGGCTGGTTATTAACAATAAAAAAATACCAATAATTTTTATAATCGTTAGTGTTTTATTCAAACAAAACCATGTTTGACAAGAAGGGCATTGTTTTTCAATAAAAATACTATTTTTGTTAATATTTTTTATATCTTTAGCTGCAAAATTACTTTTACAATTTGGGCATGTTTCTTTCATTTTAATCCTTTAATTTACCTCACAACTTTAAACACTAGGTTTACTAAACATCTTATTGATTAAGCTTTATCCCTGTAACATGGTTACTATAGCATTGAGCTATCACCTTGTTAATGCGCAACTTATTACATTATAGGCAAACAGTTTTTAAGCCATAAAAAAGCCCGCGAACATGCGGGCTTTTAAATATTAATTAAAATTTATTGCTGCGCTTTAGGCGGGAAGTTGCTTAAAATATTGGCAACCGTTTCTTTAATAGCGGCTTCACGTTGTGATGGTGTTTGTTTTTTCTTTAAACGACCATCTTTAGCACCACGCCAAATTAATTGGTTTGACTCACGATCAATAATATCGATAACTAACGTGCCTACTTCATACTCACGTGCGCTTACATCGTGGTTAAAGCCTGTGCCCCAGTAACCCCAACGTGCACCGTAGCCTACATTAAAGGTATCTACTTCTAGCTCTTTATCAACACTTGCATGGTAATTAACAAGTACATCAGCTTGCGCTACGTCAACCAATTGCATACCTAACTGTTGGCTTAGTTGGTTGTTTACCGCATTGCGAACGCGTTTTTCCATAAGGCCACTGATTTGGTAGTTATTCGTGTCTTTAGTTAGGCTCGCGTTTTCTACCCAAGCAAACGTTTTGTAGTTACTAAAGTTTGCTGATTTATCGTAATCCCAATCGGGCGTTTGTGTACAGGCGGTAAGTAGCGCCAGTGCTGCGACAATAAATATATGTTTCATACCGTTTGCTCCAATAAAGTGCGTTTGTTTAAACTACCATGGGCGAGGGTAATTTAAAATCTAAAAATAAGTGTAACTGGCTAAGATGAATAGCCAATTAACTCTTAGTCCAGTAGAGAGGCTTTATGTTCAACCTCAATCCAATCTTTTTCATCTACCCAGTTTTGTGCGCCGTTTTTTACCGAACGAATTGGCACAATATAATCACAACTTATTTGCGGTTTAACCGAAGCAAATATTGGCACAAAGCCAAAGCTCAGGGCGGTTTCTATAATTGCTTTTTGGTTTTGCGGATCGATATCAGCCGCTTCATCTATGTAAATAGGTATACGGTATAAGTTTTGTTCCTGATCGCTTAATAAGTAACGAATAAACAACATGCCACATAACAGCTTAATGGTGATACGCGTACCATTTGAACCAGCCGAATCTATTTTTTCAAAGTGCTCGGTTTCGCCCGCGCGGTTAACCACTTCAAAACGAATATCAAATAAATCGGTAAGGGTCAGGCCTGCTTTGTCTGAGGCGAGTTTAATTAAATGATCTTTTGCGTCGTTTACCGCACTTTCGCTGTACGGCTCTTGGCTAAGTAAATCAAGAGTATCGCCTTGTTCAATTTGGTTAGAGGTACTTATAATGGTATCAATGCTATCTACCAACATTTTGCGCGGGATAATATTAATTTTAAACGCTTGCAGGTTTGAAATACGATGCTGGCTTATGCCTTTATTAAAGCTATTCATTTCACGGCGTAGGCGGTCCAAATCTTCACGTAAGCCTTTAATCGTGGCGGCCACTTCGGTGAGGGCAACGCGACCTTGGCGCTCAACGGCATCACGCTCGTTATCAATATTATGAAACGCGCTAATAAGTTTTTGGTATTTACTAAACTCATCGTTTTCGTTATCGAATTTGGTAATACCTGCATTGTAAATATGCATATAAGTATTACGTACATTTATATCGAAATTACGTAGCTCTTGGCAGTCTTTGTTAAAGTGGTGAATTAAATCGCTTAAATTATCAAAATCGATTTTTATATCAATCATGTAAGGTGTCACTTTACCACTGTATAAATCTAACGTGTGGTCAATACGCTCGGTTTTAACTTGGCGCAGGCGCTCTGTTTGACGATTAATTTGCGCTTGTTTTGATTTAATTAACGAGCGTCTATCAGCAATTGAGCCACTGTTTTTTTGAATATCTTGTAGGTAGTCGTCAACTTGTTCGCGTTCGGCTAAAAGCTGCTCTTTTAGCATTGCTTGGGCGTCAACCGATTGTTGCATCACTTCAAATTGCTCTAAGCGTTTAAGTGCACTTTCAGCACTCATAAGCTCATCGTATAGCGCGTCTTTTTCTTTTTGCTTATCTGCAACATTGGCGGCCACTTCGTGCTGTTGTTTAAACTCTTTTAATGATTGCTCAAGTGCGGTTAATTGAGCACTCAGTTGCTCTTTGTTTTCGCCGCTTTGCATTTGCACAGGCGAGAGTTTTTTAAGCTTAATACTGGCACCGGGCAGGGTGAGTACACCGCCTTTTACGTTTTCACTAAGCTGCGCTAAAAATTCGCCGAAAGCATCGTCATCATCAATAGTGATATCGCCATTGCTGGTGGTAGCAAAGGAGAGAAGATCGGGGTTTAATAGTCGCGATATTTCTTCAACTTCTTTCAGTGATAAGTCTTCACGCATACGAGTGAATAAATTAAATTCTAAGTTTTTAAGTTGTAACTTTAAGCTTTTAATTTGTTTTTGTGTTTCGCCAATGCGGTAATCAAGGGTGTGCAGGCTTTGACCTTGTGCACTCGTTATTGAGTGTGACAACGACTCGTAGTCATTTTTTAACTGCGTTAAGCTGGTTTTGAGCGTGGCTTTATTAACCAGCTCAAACTCACTTTTAAGAGCGTTGTAATCTAAAAACCACTGTTCAATTTGGGTTTGTTTGCGCTCTATATCGCGCGATTGTTGAACGTATAAGCTTTGTTTTTGTTCAAACTCGTGTTTTTCGTGCTCAATATCTTCAAGAGCGATGTTGAGCTCGCTTAGTTGCTCTTCCTGATACGTATCAAAATCAATCAGTGCTTGGTCAATTTTTGGTGCATAAGCGGCCAGTTTACCTTTAAGAACGGTTTGGTTTTCAAGCATAGATTCTAGGGCGGCTATGGGCTCTTGCATTGACTCAAGGACTTTTAATTCACGTTTTGCGCTGTTTACTTTATCAAACGACCGGCGCCATACTTCGTAAAAGTCGACCTTTGAATTTGACATGTGGCGTTCAAACACACGTAACATAAAGCGCTTAACGTCGTTTGCACCTAATTTATGTAAATTAAGAATACGACGAAATATTTCTTTGTATATTGCAGAGTCTTGAACGTTGTTAAGGGGGATCATTTTTAAATTGATCTCACCATCAAATTGCGTTGCACCGCCTGTAAGTAGGGCGTTTAACTCTTGCGCTTTAAGCTCTATCGGATTGTAACCTTGCTGCTTTAAGTGATTAAACAGCTTGGTAAACTTAATAATGGTATTGCCTTTGGTGTACTGGGCTAAATTAAGTTTGCCTTGATAGCAAAAGTATTGGTGTGCATAACCGGCAATTTTACCTAAGCCTGCCACGCCAATGACAACTGAGCCATGGGGTAAATCGGCTTGCAATAAAATGTACGATTGATCAGATGAAAAATAAAACTTACGGGTTTCATCTAAATCGTGGCCATCCCACTCGGTAAGGCGTAAATCGTTAATTAGCGGAAATTGCAGAGCATTTATTACTGAGCTTTTACCTGTGTTGTTAGGGGCACAAATAGAGCTGCTTTTATCAAGTGGGATCACACACTTTGCATAGCCTGCGGTATTAAGTAGGGCGAGTTTACTCAGTCCGTATAAGTTTTTCATTCCTCGTCCTCTCCTAAAAAGGTTTCTTCATTTACTTCCATTAAGGCATCAATATAGCGATGAATTGGCGCCTGTAGCATAAAGCTGCCTTCCACTTCGCGGGCAAGGCCTAAACGCACCATGCGTAAATACACATCTTTGCGTAAATCAGAACCCGAGAATATTTCTAGCTGATCAAATAAATGTTTATTAAGTTGTACCAAGGTTTGCATTAGCTCTAAATCGTTTGGCTCATCAAATAATGCACGCATTGGGTCTTTACCTGTGTTGGCAAAGTGTTCGATTAATATATAAATAGTGAGCGCTATCGCGCGCGATATTTTGCCCATATTAGGGGTGCTTTCATCGCTAGCAAAATAATAAAAGCCACGACTGTCGTGTTTTAAATCATGGCCTAATGCTGTGAATAAGGCGCTGTAGGCTTCAATTTGTTGGTCAAGCTCTTGCCACATTACGGTGTCTTGTTCGCAAATGTGGTAACCCGCGACTAATTTTTTATTAATGGCTTGTAAGTGAGAAAGCTCATTTAAGTTTATCTGTGTCATGGTCATTACTCGTGCTCGGCTTTATCAGCCTGAGGCTCTGAATTAAAGGGGTACAAAGAAAAGTGCTGGCCTGCAATGTTAACGCGGGCTTTTTTATCGCTTTGGCTAATGTGTAGGGTGGTATCGCTCACTAGTTTTTGATACAAAAACAGCATTTCATCGGCTTCAAGCTCTGGGTAGCTTTCGTCTAAAAATTGCAGCAGAGGCTGTGGTTTTTTACGCTGCTTTTTGAAGCGTTTTGCAAACTGCGCTTTTACATCGTGATAGTCAGGAATGTTTGGTGTGACAAACGCAGGCACATCGTTTTGCTCTGGTAGCTGATATTCATGATGCTCAAATTCAGCCAGGCTTGCCATGTAGGCTACTATATGGCGCTGTTGACCCAATGAATACTTTTGCGCATCGCTTACAAAATGTGGCTGCACGGCGCTGAGCATATTATCTACCCCATTTTTACGTATTAGCCCTAATACTTTTGCTACTTGGCGGGTAACAAGGTTATTACGGCGCAACTCTTCACGCAGTGGCATTAACATATCGGCACTTTTACGTAAGCTTATCCGGCCAACTAGGTGCATTTCTAGAATGCGGGTACGCAATTGTTCAAGCATGCGTTTATCGTTGTACGCTTTGCCTGAACGTTCAATATGTTCTATTTGGGTGCTAATTTGTTGCTCAATAAGGGTAAAGCAGGCATGAAAGTCGCCTCTAATATCCACCATTTCCAGCATGGGTTCTATATATTCATCAAACGCTTCTATCACGGCTTTATAGCGTTTTTGTAGCGACTGCACTGCATTATTAGATTTGGCTTGCTCAACAATATTTAAAATGGCGTTTTCGTTGTGTAAAAACAGTTTGATTATTTTACGCACCCGATCATCCATAATACGGCTAAAGCGGCGTAAATCATCAAAATCTTCCATTTCACCGGCATTAGATAGCCGATTACCTAAACGGGCCAAATCATCAACCAAGACACTAATTTCTTGTGCTAAGCCTAAATGTTCTTCTTGCAGTAAAAAGGTGGCAAAGTCGGCAACGGCGCGGTTAATTTCCAGTTGTGACGATTTAGCCAGCGGAATAATAATTTCTTGATTTAATAACCGGTTGGTTTCTTTATAAATACGCTCATTATTCCACGTGGGTTGCTTTTGCTTAATGGCATTTTGAAGATCTTTAATACTAAAGTCGGCCATTTTAAAGCGCTTAAATAATAGCTCTAATACACCCCAGTGTTCATTTAGGGTATTAAGTAGCTTTTTAGCTGGGATCATAAGGCGTTGCAACTTCCTAGTATTCGTTATTTTATATTTCTCGAACTTATATGGTATTCGTTTTTGCGACGATTTAATAATAGTTTTTACACCCGCTTAGTGATAGTATCCGCGCCGAATATAGGCACATAGAGTTTGTGGGTATATTTTTTACATGGTTTCAATTTTTACTTAACCCCGAAGGTTGTTTAATATCATGGTTTCCTCGATTATCCTGACGCTGATAGCGATTGCATTTTTGCTTATCGTTATTGAGGATGTGATCCACGTAAACAAAGCAAAAACGACACTATTTTTTGGTACACTTTGTTGGATTATCTCCTTTATTTTTCCTCTTAATGGGCAAAGCCCCGAAACGATTCAAACCCTCCTAGACCACAATATTTTAGAAATTGCTTCTTTATGGCTGTTTTTAATGGCCGCAATGACCTTTGTCGCCTATTTAAACTCTAAAGGACTTATCGAAAATGTTGTGAACCGGATTATGCCAACCAGCATTAGTGAGCGTAAGCTGATGTTTTTGGTGGGGTGTTTTGCGTTTTTATTTTCATCTATTTCCGACAACGTTACGGCCACGCTAATATCACTGGCAGTGATTATGTCATTAAAGCTTGAAGCCAAAAAACTAGTTAAGTACGCCACGCTTATTGTATTTGCTGTAAACTCCGGTGGTGTATCACTTATCACGGGTGATGTAACCACACTTATGATTTTCCTTGATGGTAAAGTAACAATTAGCAATTTATTACTGTTAATTGTGCCTGCGTTATTAAGTGTATTATTACTGGCTACTTTGTTATCAATTGGCATGAATAAGCAACTCGAGTTTAAAAAAACTAAATTTAAACGTATTGAAAAAACCGACATAACCATTGCGGTTATTTTCTTCACTACGGTTATTGCTACGCTTACATTGAGTGTTTTATACAGTGTACCGCCTCTGCTTACTTTTTTATTGGGTTTATCTATTATGTTTTTAGTCGCGCAATTTTTAATGCGCAAAAAAGACATCAACAAAGATATGATCGATTTTATACGCGATATAGAGTACGACACCTTATTGTTTTTCGTGGGTGTGTTACTGCTTGTTGGTGCATTAAAAGAAGTTGGGGTACTGAGCCAATTTACTAATTTGTATACGGTAATGGCGCCAGAGTACGCAAACTACTTAATGGGTATTTTATCCGCAGGTGTTGATAACGTGCCACTAACGGCAGCGTTATTAAAAGCCGACATTGTAATGAGTCAACAGCATTGGTTGTCGTTTACGTATGCAACCGGTGTAGGTGGCTCTATGCTAATCATTGGCTCGGCGGCCGGTATTATAGCCATGAGTAAGGTAAAAGAGCTGACGTTTGCAAGTTACCTTCGCTTATCGCTGTATTTATTACTGTGTTACACCTTTGGTTATGCGGGCTCTTACTTAATGGGTAGTTTTATTTGATTTTATAGTAAAACGACTTGACAGCTAGACGTCTAAACGATAACTTTCAAAGCCGCACTCTTAGTGCGGTTTTGTTTTATTAGCCACAGGTTAATAATACATTCAGAAGAGGTGCGATACTTAGGTACTTAATGTGAGGCAACGACAGCCTGCGATCATTAAGGAGGGAAGTACTCGCCGAGGAAAATAATGGGTCGTTACCATTGTTTTTCGGTTTATGGGGCTGAATCCTCAAAACTGTCACCAATTTAGGTGGAGAGCTTCTGGCAGTAGATTTTTCTTATCTTTATTTCCTGCCAAGTTCTTCTTGTTTTATTGCGGTTTGGATGCCGCGAAAGGAGACGAAATGACTACCCAACCAGTGCCACAAAGTTCACAGTGCACAAAATCAGATTACATTGTTGCCAAATTTGGTGGCACCAGCGTTGCTAACTTTGAGGCGATGAGCCGTTGTAGCGAAATTATCGTAAACGATAAAAATGTACGTATTGTTGCAGTAAGCGCCAGTGCCGGAGTGACCAATCATTTAGTGGAGCTTTGCAAAGCGGGTATTGAAGCCACTAAACGCCAACAGCATATTGATGGTGTCCTTGCGATTCAGCAGGCTATTTTAAATGACCTGTCGTTAGATGAGGATTTAGCCCTTGGGTTTAATCAAACGCTTGATGCATTTCAAACGTTGGCGGCACAAACACTCAATACTGAGCAGCATTTCGATGAGCTACTTAGCTTTGGCGAGCGTTTATCGTCGTACTTATTTACCCAAGTACTAAGGTTAAAGGGTTTAAATGCCACTCGTTTTGATGTGCGCCAGGTGCTTAAAACCGATAGCCAATTTGGTAAAGCAACACCAAATGTGGCCGCCACAGCGCAAGCCGCTAAAGCACATTTAATTCCGCTGCTTGATGATAGCGTTATTGTGACCCAAGGGTTTATTGGTAGCGATGCAAACAATTTAACGACCACGCTCGGTCGAGGCGGCTCAGATTATAGCGCTGCACTGCTTGCTGAGGCTATTAACGCTAAAAGTGTGCATATTTGGACTGACGTAGTAGGTATTTTTAGCACCGATCCTCGTTTGTGTGTAAAAGCCACTCCTATTGCGCGTTTAAGTTTTGATGAAGCAGCAGAAATGGCGACCTTTGGCGCTAAAGTATTGCATCCGGCAACTATTTTACCTGCCAGTCGCAGCCATATTAATGTGTTTGTTGGCTCAAGCACAGAGCCAGAACTTGGCGGTACGTGGATTGAACGTGAAAAATCGCAGCTACCTGGTATTCGTGCGGTAACACAACGTAAAAATCAAATATTATTAACCCTTAAAAGCCCAGAAATGCTGTTAGCCAGTGGCTTTTTAGCGCGTATATTTACTATTTTAAGTGAGTGTAATATTTCGGTAGATTTGGTTACCACCTCTGAAATTAGTGTAGCAATTACCCTTGATAATGCGCCTAATGCATCACGCCCAGAGCTAGATCAAGAGTGCTTAGATAAACTCGCTGAATTTTGCCATGTATCGGTTGAAAACAATTTAACGCTGGTAGCGTTAATTGGCTCTGAAATTGTTTTGCGCCAACATGAAATGAATTTAATGAAAGTATTAAGTGACTTTAATATTAGACTCATTTGCCATGGTGCGAGTAAACACAACCTGTGCTTTTTAGTTGAGCAAAGCGAGTCTGATGCAGTGGTTCAAGCGATTCATAGTCGATTACTAGAAAGTGATTGCGCTGCGTAAATCGTTAATAGTCATTATTGAGCACCGCCAGTCGGTGCTTTTTTTTGCCACAACGCTAATATCAAACATGTCGTTATGTGCTCCAACCACGGTATTGCTGCAGGCTGTAAGCTGGGCGTTATTAAGTTCGTTAAACACATTAGGGCTTAATAGCTGAGCAATAGGGCGGGTGGTGGCTTTAGCCAGCGCTTCTTTTAATGTCCAAATCCTAAAGAAATGATGTGCTTGAGTTGTTAAGTTATCTGTATCGGTTATTAAGCTCACTTCGGCTGGGTGGTAAAAGTGTTTAGCGAGTTTATTAAAAGGGCGCTTTAAACTAATTTTTTCAATATCAAAGCCAAATTGAGTTGATGCTACATTTAACGCTGCACCTACAAAACCATGAGAATGAGAAATACAGCAACTGATCACGCCTGTTGTATTTTTAATATGTAATTCTAATTTACTGTTATCGGGGTTAAATTCAGAACTAATATCACACAGCTTTAATGATGCATAAGAAGAACAAGCGGATTTTACTAGGTATTTAAGCACTAAACGTGTGGCTAAATATTCTTGTTTAGCCTGTGGATTTTTACGCCGATTAATAACATTGAGCTCAAAAGGGCTTAAATAGTGGGGTAAATCAAATTCACCCACATTGAGGGTGGTCGCGTTAAGCAACGCAATGCAATGGCTGTTATTTGCTAAAGCGGGCGTGATTTCTAGCTGGTTTTCAAAGTAAGTTACACTCATCATTGCTCGTTATAAATGACGACCGATTACATATTTATTACCCAAAGCTGGATAGTTTGTGAGCGGTTGTTAGTTGTTGTGAGCGCTAAGTACATTTTTATTACTCAGTGGCTCTTAAATATGGTTTAATTCGCATTCGTTAAAATAATAACAGATTTGTAGGTGTATGGCACAAGTGCGTGATGGTTTTCAAAGTCGACTAGGTTTTGTATTGGCAGCAGCCGGTGCAGCCGTAGGTTTAGGTAATATATGGGGTTTTCCTACGCAGGCTGCTAATCATGGTGGCGGCGCATTTTTACTGGTTTACTTTATCGTTATTTTTTTGCTGGCGTTACCTGCTTTATACACCGAGCTGTATTTAGGTTACAAAGCCCAAGCTAACCCTGTTAAAGCGCTAAGCCAAGCATGGCAAGATCACGCCCCTAAAGTGGGAGCCGCAGCAGGCTATATTGGCCTTGCCGGTGCCATCGTTATGTTAAGTTTTTACTCTATTGTGGCCGGTTGGATGCTTTCCTACGCTATAGAGCCTATAAGTAGCTTTTTTGGCTTGCATAGCTTGAGTGAGTTTTTACATAGCGACTCTATGTTACGTAATTTTATTTTTACGCCGCTTATGCTTATTTTAACCGCCAGTATTATTTTAAAAGGGGTGAAGTCGGGAATAGAAACCTGGTCACGCCGTTTAATGCCGCTTTTACTTGTTCTCCTTATTGGGCTTATTATTTATATTGCAACGTTAGATGGCGCAAGCGAAGGGTTTGCTGCTTATTTAGTGCCTGACTTTAGTAAAATACTCGACCCTGATTTAATTATTGCCGCAATGGGGCAAGCGTTCTTTTCGTTGTCGCTTGGGGTAGGCTGTATGATGATTTACGGCTCATATTTAAAACCCGGAGCTAACTTACCAAAATTAACCGCAAGTGTTGCGCTACTTGATACCAGCGTGGCGTTTTTGGCGGGCTTATTAATAATTCCGGCTATTTATGTTGCCCAGTACAATGGCGTTGAAGTATTTAATAACGGTAAATTAATTGGTGAGGGACAACTTATTTTTGCCATATTACCTGAGCTATTTGGCACTATGGGTGAAATTGGTTTATTGGTTGGCTTATTATTTTTTGTATTGATGTCGATAGCTTCAGTTACCTCAACTATTTCATCAACTGAGATCCCTGTGGCATTTTTGGTTGAAAACCACAGTGTAGATAGAACCAAAGCAACATGGACAGTCAGTGCAATTGTATTTGTTTGTGCCAGTACCATTATTTTAAACTTTGATTGGTTATTTGGTTTAGTGATTATGGTATTTACTCAATACCAATTGCCGTTAATGGGGCTGTTTTACTTTATAACGGTAGGCTGGCTATGGCAACGTGGTAATAAGCTTCATCAAGCAAGTTCTGGTGCACATTATTGGTTTGCTCAGTACATTCGTTTTGTCTGCCCAGTGCTAATGACCTTAGTATTTGCAAACGTTGCGTTTGGCTAGAACGCGTTAATAACTCATGTGTTATTGATAACAAAAAAGCGAACACTATATTTTGTTCGCTTTTTTGCTTTTTGTTTAGCCGCGCTATAGCACTTCGTTTGTTAAGCTATTTCCTTGAGTAACCTCAAATGCATTTTGTAATGTTATATTAGCGATTTCGGTTAGAGCTTCTTGAGTAAAAAAGCCTTGATGCCCTGTTATTAACACGTTTCTAAAACTCACTAAACGAGAGAATATATCGTCTTGATTTATTTCGTCACTGTGGTTTTTAAAAAACAGTTCTGATTCTTGTTCGTACACATCAAGCCCTAAGTACCCCAGTTTTTGTGATTTAAGTGCTTTAATACACGCTTGGCTGTTTACCAGCGCACCGCGAGAAGTATTAATGAGCATGACCCCGGTTTTCATTTTATTAAATGCAGCGTCATCGATTAAATGATGCGTGTCTTCGCTCAGCGGGCAGTGCAGTGAAATTATATCGCTTTGGGCAAGTAGGGTATTTAAATCGGTAATAGTGTAATTGCCTGGTTTTGCAAAAGGGTCGCACACTAAAACGTTAGCGCCAAAACCATTTAAAATGTTACACAGTGCCAAGCCTATTTTACCGCAGCCTATAATCCCTATGGTCTTGTTATGTAAGTTAAACCCGAGTAAGCCATTTAAATCAAAGTTGTCTTCGCGTACGCGGTTATAAGCTTTGTGTGTTTTACGGCTGAGGGTGAGCATAAGGGCAACACAATGTTCAGCTACTGCCTCAGGGCTGTAAGCGGGTACGCGTAATACGCTTAGGTTATGCTGTTTGGCAATGGGCAAATCAACGTTATTAAACCCCGCACAGCGTAATAAAATAGCGCTAACACCCAATATGGCAAGTTGCTCAATCACTGCTTTATCTACTGTATCGTTGACAAATACGCACACAGCGTCAAAGTTTTTAGCTAATATTGCCGTCTGCGCCGATAAACTTTGCTCAAAATAAGTAATAGTGATGTTAGAAAAGCCATTTAAACTTTGCTCAAAAAAAGGTCGCTCATATTTCTGAGCACTAAAAAAAGCAATATCCATTAACTAGCTCCAAGTAATCAATTATTTTATTACCATAAACTATTCTTACTATAGATGCTTCACTCTTGTTGTTTTAATTACGACAGGATTATTTTAATGCAGCCGAACGGACTCCTAAACGAGCGGTCGTCGGTTTTATAACGGGCACTGATTCTAAGCAGCTTGTTATTACATTATGTAATGACTCCGGTTTAGTTCGCGGTGCATAGCGAGCAACCAGCTGCCCTTGTGCATTAACTAAAAACTTAGTGAAGTTCCATTTTATTGCTCGGTTTTGTGCAATACCCCGTGTATGAGACTTTAAATAACCAAACAGTGGATGCGTATCTGGGCCATTTACCATGACCTTATTAAACACCTCAAAATTAATTGAAAAATGTTTTTGATAATAGTCTTTAATGGCCATTCCCTCTAATGGCTCATTTTTATCAAATTGATTACACGGAAAGGCTAAAATAGTAAACCCATCGTTTTTGTATTGTTGATATAGCTTTTCTAGCGCGCATAATTGCGCAGAAAAATGACATTTACTGGCGGTATTAACAATAAGAACCGTTTTTCCTTTTAGCTGACTCAAAGAAAAATCATCGTTATTACAAAGTGGTGCGTTAAATTGATAAATACTATCCATAGATTACCTACCTAATTTCCGTATGAGGGAAATTTTAAAAGACTTTCATTCGCTTTTTTAGCGGCCGATTGACATAATCGAGCTTATATTTCTAAGTTATCAGTTAAATAGGTCATTTTTATGTCAGTAAAAATTGCATTTATAGGTTTAGGCGTAATGGGTTACCCAATGGCAGGGCATCTAGCAAAAGCGGGGCACAGCGTATGTGTTTATAACCGCACAGCAGCTAAAGCACAAAAATGGGTTGAAGATTTTAACGGCAGTTTTGCACCTACCCCGCGTGAAGCTGCAAGTGGTGCCGATATGGTATTTATGTGTGTTGGCAATGACGACGACTTACGGTCAGTGGTATACGGCGATGATGGCGTTTTAGCTGGTATGGACAAAAACACGATTTTAATCGATCACACAACTACTTCTGCTGAGGTAGCGCGTGAAGTTGCGGCAAAAGCGGCTTTACAGCATATCGACTTTATTGATGCGCCAGTATCGGGCGGTCAAGCAGGTGCTGAAAATGGGGTATTAACCGTAATGGCTGGTGGCAACGAAGCGGTATTTGCTAAAGCACAACCTATCATGGCGGCGTTTAGCCGTTTTAGCCAGTTATTAGGGGAAGTTGGATCTGGACAATTATGTAAAATGGTCAACCAAATTTGTATTGCTGGTGTAGTGCAAGGCTTAGCTGAGGGCTTACATTTTGCTAAACAAGCAGGGCTTGATGGCGAAAAAGTAATAGAAACCATTTCTAAAGGCGCAGCTGGTTCGTGGCAAATGGAAAACCGCTACAAAACAATGTGGGCAGGCGAGTACGAGTTTGGTTTTGCTGTAGATTGGATGCGTAAAGATTTAGGTATTGCCCTTGATGAAGCTAAAAATAATGGTGCAACGCTGCCAATGACTGCAACGGTCGATCAATACTACGCCGATGTACAGGCTCTTGGCGGCGGCAGGTACGACACATCAAGTTTACTAGCGCGTATTGAAGCACTGCATAAAAAGTAATGTAATTGGTAAAAGTAAACTGTTCACGATGAGGATAAGAGACGCTGCGCTTTCAGAGGAAGTGATATACATAAAAAATGAATGTTGGTTTTATGTTTTCTCATTTACCTCTCTTGTTGAGATAGTTTTTTGGTTTTTTACCTAGTAACAAAAAACGCGACACTTTTTGCTAAAGTGTCGCGTTTTTCATGGGTTATATACACTAAAGCAAATTACATGCTTTGCGCGTAGTTATACAGCGCTTTTAAAATTGTAAGATTTTTTTCACTGTCATCATGTTCATGCGCTAGGTTTTCAAGGGTGATCATAAAATCTTGTGCGCTGATTGAGGGTTGATCTTCGCCATGCATTAACTTGCTTTGACAATATTGACGCCATTGATCAAGCTCTTGTTGGTTTAGCGTTTGTGGCCAGTTTCGGGCGCGGTATCTAAATAGCAAAGTATTGAATTTAGGGTCTTCAAATTCAAGCTTTAAACTTGCCAAGTCTTCAGGTTTTGCATCACGAATAATCGCAAATTTGGCTTTATCAGCATGGCTAGTAAAGCCATCATAAAGTAAATAATCTACATTTGTAGTGGCGCTGTAATCGCCTTGCTCATTAAATACTTCAGTGACTTTATCGCGAAGCTCAGTATTGGCTTTTAAAATGGCTAAATTAGTCAAGCATTGCTCTCGGTCAATACCCAAGCGAGCAGCGTTTTCAGGCAGTAGTGTTTTAGCTGGTGCTAAAATAGGGCACTTGTTTAAATGCACCAGCTTTAAACCTACGGGTAAATCACCTTCCGCTAAATCTATACGTTTGGTGTATAAACGCTTGCGTAGCTCTTCTACATTTAAATCAAGTAATACCTGTGGGTTTTGGGTTAAATCAAAACAAATAACCGCGTTTTTATTAACAGGATGAAAGCTCATAGGTGCCACCCACGTGGTACAACCCTGGGTTGCTGGAATACGCGATGAGGTATGCACTAATGGGGTCATGTTAAACACGTCCACCAATTCAGCAAGGGCTTTTTTATTGCGCAAACTAAAAAAGAAGTGATACAGCTTAGGCTGCTTTTCTTTTATTAATTTAGCCAGTGCAATGGTAGCCGTTACATCACTTAATGCATCGTGCGCAGCGGCATGTTCAATACCATTAGCTACGGTTAAATGCTCAAGTTTAAAACTAGGGCTGCCATCTTCTTTTAATGGCCACTCAATGCCCTCAGGGCGCAGTGCATAGCAGGCACGCACTAAATCTATAATGTCCCAACGGCTGTTATTGTTTTTATATTCACGCTCGTACGGATCGTAAAAGTTACGATAAAAGCTATATCGGCTTACTTCATCATCAAAGCGAATACTGTTATAACCAGCCACACAGGTATTAGGCACGCTAAATTCGGCATGAATTTTAGCAATAAACTCTGCCTCAACTAAGCCTTTTTGCATCGCCACTTGTGGGGTAATACCGGTAATTAAACACGCCTCAGGATGCGGTAAATAATCCGCTTGAGGCTTACAGTACTCTATAAGCGGCTCGCCAATAATATTTAAATCAAGATCGGTGCGCACACCGGCAAACTGACTCGGCTTATCTTTTTGCGGGCTTGCTCCCCAAGTTTCGTAGTCGTGCCAATAGATTGTTGCTTGGTTTTCGTAGTATGTTGGTTCGCTCATTCTTTCTTTAAGCCCTATATATTCGTGGGTTTTATTTGCTTTTGTTATTTATTGTCTATTTTAGAAAGCACTTTAATATTTGCATGGTGTGTATAAATTCGCGTATAAATTTTTTGCTAACTGTGTATAAAAAATTAAATGGCAACCAGTTAAACGAAAATAATAAAGCTGCTAGGCAAAAATCAAACACCGTGTGTATTATCGCATAGAGATAGTTTAAGTGTAAGGGTATCTGCTAAGGGGACTATCACTTAGCACTACCGTTGTCGTGTAGATGGTAAACAGGTAATTATTACGCTAGGGCGTTATCCGAGGCTTAGCATTAAAGAAGTGCAAGACTATATCCCATTATTTCAAAATTGGTTAAGCCAAGATAAAGACCCACGCCTAGAACTTAAACTCATGCGAAACAATGCCAAGGGCTTACCCACAATGGCAGATATTGCAGCAAAGTGGTTAGCTAAAAAGGTACCCGACCTAAAAGAAAAACACAAACGTTAAACGCCGCAACCGGGTGTATAACTCAGTTGTTAAACCTAAAAAAACCACCAGTTCCAGAGAAAAGATCATATAAAGATAAGGAAAACATAAAGGGCTAAATTTCTTTAGCCCTTTATAATTACATTGCTAGCAAGCTACAGATTGCAATTATTAGGTGTGTAACATTAATAATTGCTCGTTCCGAAATTTCTAAGGATAAGCTGAATTTCAACTTTTTACCCTCCAAAAAATATAAAACTAACTTGCCGATAATTTCAGAATACGTTACGCTGTTTTCGTACAAATAAGCGTTTGCTGGAATCTCAGCAAGTGACTTTACTAACACCATATTGGCGTATGGTGTTAGTCCCTCCACTGAAGAACACCACAAGATGTAGTGATAATCTCAGCTTCAACACCAAGATAATGTGATTAAGGATCTTTTGCAAGGGACAGAAAACGCTCTCATTGTGGATAACTTTGGGATATCGTATTTGTGTTAGTAGGTATTAACCTGATACTGTTTGTTAGCATTTATAATAATGAAAATCAACTAAGGAAAGATTAAATTTACGCTTTTAAAAAATAAATCTAGTTGCTTTTTTAATCATCATTGATTGCTATTTTTTTATACATACTTGAAAAATTGGAAATTTTGAACGGTAATCAGGTGTGGAATTTAGTTTATAGACCAATTAATTCTAATTGTTCTTCACGAGGTAGGTTTTTAATAAGCGATGCTGCTAATTGCGCAGTGGTTTTACAAGGCGGGTTTAAGAAGTGATCAAACGATTGGGTAATACGGAACGTAGCCCCGCACTCTTTAGTGTTAGTACACGAGCAATATAAATTAACCACATGGGCGCTTTGCTTTTTGCGTGACGTAATTGTTGCTTTAGCTTCGCAATTTGGACAAGTAACCCGCGCTATAATAACCACTAATCGTTAATAAAATACACTGTCATTTTGTGCATAACAAATAACTATTATTAGGTGTCATACTTCTTATTAGCACAGCGCAAGTTTCTAAGGTTACGTAAGTATCTTATTTTTTATAATGTCGACTAATCTGATATGTTGCATCTTCAATCAAAAAAGGAAAATGTAATGGAATATAAGAATGGTGAACTTAATAATAAAATCATATCTCTAATGAAGAATGATGTATTAGTTGCTAAAGGGCGCGTAATAGAAGGTAATACAGCAGGCATACACCTCGATGAAGTAGGATTCATTGAAGAGGGTAAAGGTGTCAAAAATCTATATAGTCATGTCGATTTAGTTAAATATAGGATTCTAGTTAATAGCTAAAAATACCTATATGCCATGAACTATAAAGTAAAAGCTCTAGCTCCTAACTAGCGCTTTCTTTTTATCCCGACACCCCAAAATGCTCTAAACAATCGAATTTGCCCAATTGTTGAAACGGCAATGCCTACTATCACAAATTCAAAGTACCAGGGCGCGACTTTATAACCCATAGTCTACCAACCTTTTTTCATAAACGGTTACATGGCTGTATAAGATGTCAGGTGAAAAACTCCAAAAAGAGTAGAATGATTAATTCATCCATTAAGGTTTTTTCGCTCTATTTATAATGTTATAAACTTAAACTAACTACTAATCTATTTTAACAATATGAAACTAATAATAAAAACGATTCTATTTTGGGTATTAATCACCTCTACCGCTGTGTTTGCTGAGCTTGCTAAAGTTAAAGTAAATGGCTTTGATATTGAATATGAAATGGCGGGTAGTGGCAAACACACTATTTTACTCGAGGCGGGTGGCTCTGCAGGGCTTAGTGATTGGGATCCCATTTATAAAGCGCTTATTAAGCATGCAAAAGTAATTCGCTATTCTCGAATTGGCAATGGCGGCTCAGCGCAAATAAAGAAAAACTATAGCTCAGAGCAGTATGCTGCTGAGGCTTTACTATTGCTTAAAGCACTAAAAATTGATGAACCAGTAGTTTATGTGGCGCATTCTTATGGTGCTTATATCGCAAGAGTATTTGCAGCAAGTTACCCCGATAACATTAAAGCGTTAATGTTAATTGAACCTGCCTCAGAGCATGATGTTGATATTATGCGTGAGATTGATTTACCGCGCGCTGAAAAAGAAATTGCCGCTATAAAACGTGATGATATGAAAAACGGCATGTCGAATCAGTATTTAGACTTTTGGTCGAAGCGACCTTTGCCCGATTATCCACAAATAGCAGATATTCCCGTGACGGTTATTGCCTCAGTTAAAAAATATGAAAATCCATCGGTGTTATTTTTTACCGATAAAGGGCGTGAAATGTGGGGAGAACTGCATTTAAACTGGGCTAATGCTTTTCCTCAAGGTGAGATAGTGCTAACCAGTAAAAGTTACCACTATCCACAAAATGATGAGCCAGAAATGGTGATCACCCAGCTAGTCAGGTTACTTAATCGCACTGATTAATTTTTAGTTTACAAAAATATACACAAGCCAAGTTTTAATTCTGTTATTTGGGTCGTTATTCTGTAAAATTATCGGCTTAACATTTGTGACCTAGTCGTTACATTTGTTGTTGGGGTTAATTATTCAATTAATATAAGCAGACGTTATGATTTTTTATATTATTGGGTTAAGTACGCTTGTTATTATTTTGTGTGTGGCGCTTTATGTGATTTACAGCAATATACGAAAGAGCCGAGTAAGAAAGTCAAAAGAATATAATGTGTTATTTGATAAAGACACCATTATTGATGAACTCATTGCTCAACTTAGCGAGAAAAACCAAACCCAAGAAAACCAGAAAAAAACAATTAAAGGCAAACAAGAGATCCTTGCAACTTTTATAGATTTGCATCGATCGGGTAGTTTTTGTGCACATTTAAGCGAACAAGAAATTACGTATTTTGTTAAAAAGAAACTAAACATGGAGAGTACTAAAAATGGATAGCGAGCAACAAGCAGTCGCTGAGGCAAAAAACACCTCATTTATGGCACGTTTTGGTCGTCGTAATGTGATTTTACTAACATCCGTTGTCGTGGTGTTAGCAGTGATTGCAACATTAACGTCGCAGGTTATTTCATGGAATGAAGCCGATGAACGGCTAGTTCATCAGTCAGCTTTTACCGGTAATTTAACGGTAATAAATCAAGCGGGCCCTTACTTAAAAGCATTTGGTACGACATCAGCCTATAAAAAAGTTATTTCAATTAACTTTACTGGCGATAGCAGCGCAACAGCCAGTGCCATTGTACCACTCATTCCTATTCGGTTCTTAGATACCACGACCGGTGGGGCACGCGGTGTTTCCCGCTTTAGATTACCTGGCAACGTACCCGCTAGTGAATCGGGTGCTTTGCGTGGTTTATTAAAAATTCATGAAGAATTTGGTTCCCAAGAAACCCTAATCTCTAACCTTTTAATGCGTGCAACAACAGAAAATGTAAAAGCGTCGGCACGTATGATGTCGGTGGAGCAACATTATTCAGGTGGTAATGGTCAATTAAGCCAAGATTTTTCTGATCAACTGACTAATGGTATTTTTGTTACTGAGCAAATTATTAGTACCGGTGAGCGTGATAAAACAGATGATTTAAGTAACTTGAGTAAGCAACAGCGCGTTACTATTAATATTAAAATGGATGATGAAGGTAATCCGCTACGTAATGCGCCTATTTTAGGCTCTTACGGGATCACAGTCGTTGATGCGAGTATTATTGATATTGATTACGAAAATAAAGTAAATGCGCGTTTAGAGGCGCAAAAGCAAGCGGCTGCTGATGAAGCACTGGCAAGACAAAACCTTAAAAAAGCAGAGCAACAAGCACGTACTGAAGTGGCATTAGGCGAACAAGCGATTGCAAAGCAAAGAGCTGAGTCTGAAAAGCTAAAAATTAAAGAGCAAATTGATGCGGAACGAATAAAAGCGAATGCGATTATTTCTGCCCAGCAACGTGTAGCTGTTAAAGCGGAGCTTGCAAAAGAGCAAGAAGAAATTTTAAAACAGCAACGCTTAGAAGCATTAGGTATGGACGTTTTAGCTGAAGCACGTTTACGCGCAAAATCAGCAGCGCTTGATCCTAAGTATGTATTTGATGAAACACTTAAAGCAGAAGTTAAAATTCAAACGGCTTTATTTAATAGCTTAGGTAACAGTCGCTTAGTGCCTGAAATTGTTATAGGTGCAGGGCAGGGTGAGCAAAATAATGGTTCTGAATTTATGCGCTTACTGGCGGCCGACGCGGCATTGAGCCTTAAGAAGCGTTTAGAAAAAGAGAAAAAATAAACGTTAAAAATCATTATAAAGCCCTAGCTTTAATTGCTAGGGCTTTTTTTGTGGTATCGCTTTGTAAGTGGTGAGTTTAAAACTTAGGACACAAAGCGTGGCTAAAGCCTTTTTCGGTTAGCAAAAAAGTGGCGCTGGGCGTTGAGAAAATATATTCCTCATGCATAAGAAACGCAATTGTGCCTTTAATTTCTTCACTTTGTTTATCTGATGCATCGCTAATTACTTGCTCAGGATCTAAATGGGTTGGGCTTGGAAAGTTATTATAAAGATGCTTAAAAATTAACGTAGCAATTGTGTTAAAGGTATCGTTATTTTTCATTTTTGGAGAGTCCTTAATTTATATATGTAGCAACAAACTGGCTGTTTTAAATATGATTTTTAAATAATAACACATTAAAAATAGGTACATGATCATCCTACTATTTTTTTAAGCTTTAATTTTGCAAGCTGCTGCTTTCATTTATTAAAATGATGATTAGTTCTTATGGCTACTCTGCCAAAAACACGTTTTCGTGTTGCTGCTGTGTTGCTTAAAGTTACAAAGTGTAATTGAAGAGTTGTAAAAATGCGTTATCATTGTAAAACATCATGTAAAATCAAGCAGGTACTTAGCTCACGCTGACCAAGTTCGAGTTAATAATATCAACAAGGCAAGCAAGGACAAATTATGACACCTATGAAACCTTTAGCACTGGCAGTGGCTATGGTTGTTTTTTCACATCCGGCACATGCAGATACAGATCTTGATAAAGTAAAGCAGCAATTAAGCAGCTTACAAAAACAAGTGGAAATGCTGCAAAAGCAACTTGCAAAAGCAGAGCAAAAAAGTGAAAAGACAATCGAGCGCACCATTGAACAGAAAGAAGATATAGCTGAAGTTAAAGTAGCTAAACATGAACACAAGCCTCAGGGAATTAAAATTGGCGGTGCTGTTCGAACCAACTATAGCCACACCTCGTATGATGACGACAATAAAAATCGCGGCGGCGATTTTGACTTTGATATTTTTCGCTTAAATTTCTCAGGCGATGTGGGTGATGTAAAACTAAACGCTGAAATTCGTTTTTTTGATTACATGACAGCTGTTAAATACGCCTATGCTGCTTACGATTTTGCTGATGATTGGCAAGTTCAAGCAGGTATTACTCAGGTTCCTTTTGGTAACTGGCCTTACAATTCACATAACTACTTTTTCAGCACTAACTATTACGTTGGCCTTGAAGACGACCACGATTTAGGGGTGTTATTTAAGCGTAAAATTGCCGATAACTGGCAGCTTGATTTAGGCTTTTTCAAAAATGATGAATTAGGTGGTGTTGATGGTTATGTAGATAACCGCAGCGATCGCTACTCATACGATATTGTTGGTTTTAGAGAAGCTGGTGATGGTGTTTACGCTGAGCCGACCAATCCAATTGGCGAATATAATACGTTCTCAGGTCGCTACGGCTACCACATAGAGCATGAGGGTGGTAAAACTGAAATTGGTGTGTCAGCGCTTGCTGGTGGCTTGCATGATGGTGTTGACCGCGCAGGTGACTATAACGCATGGGCGCTTCACTTAAACAGTAATATGGGCCCTTGGAACTTGCAATTACAACATGGCGAATACAACTACGATATTGATAACGTAAACCGTATTGCTGTAGGCGCTTACTCGTTTTACGACAGCATGGCAGCGGAAGCAACAATGTCGAGTGCAAACGTAGCATACAGCGTGCCGGTGCAATGGGGCGCAGTGACAAACTTACAGTTTTATAATGACTACAGCGCTATTTACGACAAATCAGACAACAGCAAAGATACGTGGATGAACGTAACTGGTTTCTCGGTCGCTGCAGGTGGTTTATTTACTTACTTTGATTTAGTTCATGGTAAAAACATGCCGTTTGTTGGTGGTTCATTAGCGGGCGATAGCAGCGAAACTGAGCGTCGCTTCAACATTAATATTGGCTATTACTTCTAAGCTAATATTCAAAGCACACGTCTATATACCGGGCGTGTGCTCCTATCGTTTTAAAAATTATTTTTACCCTACTAATTTCAGTACCTACAAATTGATAAATCTTTAATCAACTTCTAGTATAAAAGTTCAAATGGAATTAAATAAATAATCCATATAGCTTAGCTGGAGGCTAGACATCGATGTTTGTCGTTAATGAGCAGGTATTATCTGATGTAAACAAAAACTTTATTATTCCCCCAAAACCGCAAATTTTAGATGATCTTGATAGATTAGCACATCAAAATGAGCCGTCTTTAATGGCTGCTGCAGATATCGTTGCTAAAGATGTGGCTATAGCGTCTGCTATTTTGAAAATTGTTAATTCACCCGCTTATGGCTTAGTTCGTAGTGTGTCTGATATTAAACAAGCCATCATGTTTTTAGGTTGGAATGGCATAGAAGCACTTATTCCTGCGCTTAAATTAAAGCAAATGTTTTTACAAAAAACATGTTGTATTAGTTTAGAGCGTTTTTGGGATAACGCATCTGAAATTGCTAATGTAAACATGATTGTTGGACAGCGAGTAAAAAATAAAATTCCAGTTGAATATTTATACACACTCGGTTTATTTCATGATTGCGGCATAGTCCCCATGGCGATTAAATATGACGACTACGTCAATGTGCTGCATGGTTCAAATAGAAGCAGTAAAGAAAGTTTAGTTGATATTGAAGATCGTGTTTATGGCGCTAATCATGCCATTATCGGCTATTACTTAGCATCGAGTTGGCATTTACCAAGAGATATTTGCCAGCTTATTTTACGCCATCATGATTTAAGTTTACTTGAGGACACATCCGATCCTAATCAACAGCTCTGTTTTTGTGTGTTAAAGCTCTCTGAAAGCATAGTAAATAGTATTTTACGTGATGAAAAAATTAAAGATTGGGAGCACCTTGAACCGTTTATACTTAAAAAGTTAAATATGTCTGAAGATGAATATATTGATTTACAAGAAGAAGTTATTGATTACTTAAATCAGTAAATAATCATGCCGGGTTTGCAGCCTAGTTAAACGAGCGGTTATTTGTCGCTTTTATTAAAACGAATATGCTCAGTTTAATTAGACTAAAGTCTATAGGTTAGTTTTTTTCACTTATTGGTTTGTTTTTAATCGTTTGTCGAGATTAAGTAAACACTCTAAAGTTTAGTTGTCGGCAACAGGCACGACTAACCAAATAGGAAACTAATCATGAAACGCTCACTTATCAAAACCATCGCTCTTGGCTCTTTATTAACTTGCTCAGCTGCTGTAATGGCTGATCAAAGTGACTACAAGTTAATGGTTATTGAAGAGGCTGCAACAGCCCCACAAGAATTCGAAGTTGCATTTAACAGTTGCGCATTAAATGTAAAATCAAAAAACTACAGCCAAGCTGAAGAAATTTGCTCAAAAGCAATTACATTATTACAGCAAAGTACAGGCCCGCGCTTTAAAGTACGTGAGCTGACTTCATTTGCTTTAAGTAACCGCGGTGTTGGCCGTTTAATGGCTAAAAACGAAACCGCAGCGTTATCTGACTTTTACGAAGCACAGCAAATATCAGGTAACGAGTTAGTGTCGCACAATTTAACACGTGCTAAGCAAGATCTTGCTCTATAAAATCTATTAGTGATTAAAAAAGCCCATGCTAATTTAGTTAGCATGGGCTTTTGCATTTATGTAGTTGGCTTATTTCATGTCTGTAAATTATTGTCGATTAAAAGTTGAGTCAATTTTTTTAATCCTTTACCTTTGTTGGTTATTTTCCATGCAAGGTATAAGTCTTGAATAGGACGTGGTTCAATGAGCTCCACAACATGAAGTTTTTTAGCTTTAATATGTTCAGCAATAAGGTTTACTGGTAAATAACCAATCCCGATTCCCGATAAAATAGCGGTAATTTTTTGTTTTACGGAGCTTACATAAAAACGTTGACTACCTTCGATTAAATTAGCTGACCACGGAATACTTTGTTTTGCAGAGTCATGAACTATCACTGTGGTGTATTGACCAAGCTCACTAGGCTTGATGGGTTTTTGCTCTTTTGCTAAAGGGTGGGTTGGGTGAACCACAAGTACATTTTGAATATCCGTTATTTTCACTGCTCTGATCCCTTTTTGAGCAGGCACGGGGGCGGGTGCACCAATCACTAAGTCAACATTGTCTTCTATTAACGCCTCCCATGTACCGCTCATGACCTCTTCTTTTACATCAATTTCAATGCTTTTATGTTCAATTAAAAATTGTTGCAAAGCAGCAAAAACATTAGTTACGTCAATAATTGAGTCACAAGCAATCCGTATTCTAGGCTCCCAGCCATTAGCTATGGTTTGTGTTTGCTCCGATAAATTATTTATAGCATTGAGCACTTTACGCCCCTCGCTCAGTAAATGTTTACCTGCGGGGGTTAAAACTGCTCGCCGACCTTGGCGCTGAAATAAAGTTACATTTAATTGCTCTTCAAGTTTATTAACAATATACGACAGGGCTGATGGCACTTTATTAAGTTGTTCTGCAGCGGCTGCATAACTGCCACGATGCTCAATGGCGTCTAATACCAGTAAAGCTTCTATGCTAATAGGGGGTGTATTCATCATCATACCAAATATTAAATGTTCAAAATATTTGAACATATAAAGCAAATAATAGGAGTTATTTAATTTTAATTCAACTTATACAATAGCTGCATAATCAACAGAAACAATACAGGTAAACATTATGACGATTAAAAATATCACAGCTGCCATCACAAAAACTGAACAGTCTTTTGCAACACTACCATTAAGGCTTATTGCAGGATTAGTGTTTAGTGCTCATGGGGCACAAAAACTGTTTGCGTGGTTTGGTGGCTATGGCTTGGAAGGCACAGGGCAATGGATGGAGTCGATTGGCTTAGCACCGGGCTATTTAATGGCATTAATGGCGGGTGGCGCTGAATTTTTTGGTGGATTACTACTCATCGCTGGTTTGCTGGTGCGTCCTGCGAGTTTTGTACTGGCTATCACTATGGTGGTTGCTATTTTTACCGTACATATAGATAACGGCTTATTTATGAGCAACAACGGTTACGAGTTTGGTTTATCGTTGTTGGCAATTACCTTGGCCTTATTTATTCAAGGAGCTGGAAAGCTATCCCTTGATGGAAAAATTCATAACAAATTAAACCAATAAGCTGATCATATAACTGATTGAACTTTAAGCTGCCAATCTGCGTAAGGTTGGCACATTCTACATACTTAGGAGACGGACATGGGATTACTTGTTAACGGTGAATGGGTCGATAAATGGTACGACACCGAAAAAAGCGACGGTAAATTTGTACGCCAAGACAGCCGTTTTAGGGATACTATTTCATCAGCGCCACAAAGCAAATTTACCCCTGAGGCGGGGCGTTATCATTTATATGTATCGCTAGCGTGCCCATGGGCGCACAGAACGATTATTTTTCGTAAATTAAAGCAGCTCGAAGACATTATTTCTATGAGTATTGTTGAAGCTCCCATGATGGAAAACGGCTGGGAATTTGGCGAGCAGGGCGATCCACTTTATAACTTAGATTACGCCTATCAATTGTATTTAAAAGCCGATCCTAGTTATGAAGGGCGGGTTACTGTGCCGATTTTATGGGATAAAAAAACGCAAACTATTGTAAATAATGAATCAATAGAGATCATTCGCATGCTTAATAGTGCGTTTAATGAGCTCACTGGCAATACTGATGATTATTATCCAGAGCCGCTTCGTGAAGAAATCGAAGCCGTGAATAACCGTGTCTATAACACCATCAATAACGGCGTATATAAAGCCGGTTTTGCTACTACACAAGAAGCTTACAACGAGGCTTACACCGCACTATTTGATAGTTTAGACTGGCTAGAAGCGCGTTTAGCTAAGCAGCGCTATCTCGTTGGTGATGTTATTACAGAAGCTGATTGGCGTTTATTTACAACCCTCATTCGCTTTGATGCGGTGTATCACGGGCATTTTAAGTGTAACCGTCAAAAATTAAGCGAGTTTCACCATATTAGCAATTACGTTAACGAGCTGTACCAAGTACCGGGTGTTAAAGAAACCGTCGATTTAGAGTACACAAAGGTGCATTACTATGTAAGCCACTTAACGATTAATCCAACACAAATAGTACCGCTGGGTGCAAAGCATAATTTTGATGCTCCACACGACCGTGAACGTCCATATTAATTAATGTTTATTCTTTTTGAGGAAAGACCATGATCAATCATTATCCAAAGAACAGTTTAGGCAGTGCCGATCACGGTTGGCTTAAATCTAAACATCATTTTAGTTTTGCAGATTACTATAATCCGGCACGTATGGGCTTTGGTACATTACGCGTTGTTAATGATGATTGGGTTGCACCTGAAATGGGATTTGGAGCGCATCCACACAAAAATATGGAAATTATTAGTTTCATACGCAGTGGTGCCATTACTCATCAAGATAGTATGGGTAATAAAGGCATAACCGAGCAAGGTGAAGTGCAGGTAATGAGTGCAGGCACAGGTATTGTGCATTCTGAGTATAATCGTACCAATGAGCCACTTACTTTTTATCAAATTTGGATTCAAAGTAATAAACAAGATGTGCCGCCGCGTTGGGAAAGTAAAAAATTTCCGACCGACGTAGCTAACGAGCTTACGCTTTTAGTGTCGGGTTATGCAGAAGATGCGGGTAACACCTTATTTATCAATCAACAAGCACGCATTTATGGTGGAAAGATTGCAAAAGGTACCACCATCACTCAGCGTATTGATCATCAAGCTTATGTACTTGCATCTGATGGTGTATTTACTGTAGATGACAAAAGCAGTGTAATTACCATGAACAAAGGGGATGGTGCTGAGGTCACTCATGCTGATTTTATCACGCTAACTGCAACAACAGAGTGTGAAATAATTATTATTGATACATTAGCCTAGGCTATTCGGCTTAGTTGGGTTTAACTTAATGGCGCAGTAAACACTGCGCCATTGTTTTAAAAACTTACAGCACTATACTTTAAAGCTATCTACTTGCGATTTCATTTGCTTGTAAAGCGCTGATACATTTTTTGACTGCAGAGTTGTTTGCTCAGAGATTTGTTTCATTTGTGCTGACTGTTCTTTTAACGATACCAAATTTCTATTAATCTCGTTTGCTACATGGGATTGTTCTTGTGTTGCTTGTGCGGTTTCGGCCGACATTTGCTGCACTTTTTCAAAGGCGTGAGTTAGGTTGCTAAAAATACTAATAACGGCATCAAAATTACTGAGTGTGGCATTAGCATTTGTTTGACTGTTTTTAATAGAATCTGATGACGCTTTTACATTGTTATTTAAGCGTTGGATCATTGTATCTATTTCATCGGTGCTTTGTTGTGTGCGAGTAGCCAACGTTCTAACCTCATCAGCGACAACGGCAAACCCACGGCCTTGCTCGCCAGCTCTGGCGGCCTCAATCGCGGCATTTAACGCTAATAAGTTAGTTTGTTCGGCAATATTTCTAATGACCTCAAGTACAGACGTAATATCGGTTGAGCTGCTTTCTAATTCAATAGAATTTGATAAAGCCGATTGAATATCATTGATTAAATCTTCAATTGCTTTACTCGATACATCAATGGCTTGAACTCCTTGTTGTACCTGCTCGCTAGAAATATCAGCTTCGTGGGCGGTATTTTTAGCCAGCTCAGCCATTTGCTGGTTTGCCATATCCATTTCATGACCAGCGCTTACAATAGAGTCAGACGCATTAGCAAGTTGCTGGGTCACGTCCATCGCGGTATCAGAGACATTATTAAGATCGCCGGTCACAGTACCTAGTTGAATGGATTGCTGCTGAATGTTTTTTATTATTTGCTGCAGGTGCGCTAAAAAGTTATCAAATTCATTACTCAGCTCACCGAGCTCGTCATGTGATGTAGTATTAATTCTTTGCGTTAAATCACCATCACCAGCGGCAATTTCTTGGATTCGTAGAGTAATATTATTTATATTGTTGGTGAGTTTTTTAGGGATGTAATAACCCACAGCTAAAGCAACAATAAAGGCAATAATAATGATAATAAACACAATTTTTTCAAAAAGTTGAATGCTAGCTTGCACTTCATGTTTTACTTTTCGGGCATAGGTTCGCGCTTCTTCGCCCGCTATATCAAGTATTTCTCTCAATTCATTAAAGCTTTTATCTGCTTGCGCTAAATTATCATCAATTAAGGCTATTTGATTAGCCGAACTTGAGTAAACTAACGCTTTTCCTTTCTCGTACCACTGTTGATAAAGTTGATCAAAATTAGCGTATTTTTGTGTCAGTTGTGGCTCATCAATTAAGTAGCTGCGGTAACTATTAAAGCGACGAATAACCTGAGCTGCATTTTCTTCAAATAGTTTTTGGTTTTGTGCCAATTCGCCATGTTGGTTTACAATTTTTTGTTTTGCTAGTCGAGCTTGGTATATATCTCTATCTGCATTGAGCACCTCGGCCATTGCTTCTACATAGCGACTTAATAACTCTGAGTCGACTTTATCTTGCTGCTGTTTATTGGTATGGATGCGAAGCTCTTCACCTGCTTGATCCATCATTTCTCGTATTTGTAAAAATTCAGCTTCAGATTTATTTAAATCACTTTGCATTTTACCTTGCGAGTGGTTGGTATCAATGAGTGTTTTACTATGATTTACCCATTCATTATACAAAGGCATAAAGTTGGAAAATGAATCATGCTTTGCTAGTAATGCCTCTTCATCTTTTAAATAAATTAAGTATTTTTTAAAGCGATCCTTTACTTGCTCTGCGTTTTCTAAAAATTCTGCTTTATTCGTCTCACTATCACCCGCGGCGCTGAGTAAATTTTCAAGTGCAATACGTGCTTGATATATGTCTCTGTCGGCATTGAGAATAACAGTAACAGCTTCAAAAAAGGTTTCGGTTTGCCTTTTCATCGCGTTGTCTTGTATGTAAGTAATTGATGCAATTGAAACAAGTAAACCTGCAAGGATCAGTGCTAAAAAAGCAATAGGTAAAATAACTTTGGTTCTAATTGAGTTAATTCGCATGTTTCAATCCTTGTTAAATCACTGTATGTAGAGTAAATATTAGTCACAATAGGGAGTTATGCCAAGGAAATGGATAAATTGATTGGTTGTTTTTTATTCTACTTTAACGCGTTGAAAATTTTACCGCCAGATTTATTATCCTTACAGCGCGTATTACCTTAAAATAGCGTTAATTGGTTCATTTTTATAAAGGAATTCTGCTGTTAATGAATTCTATTTTCCCCAGCGTATTTGGCCGCCTTTTTACCCCACACCTCGCTGTTGATATTAATCAACAAGGTTTAGTCATTAACAACAAAAAGCACACAGATACACTGAATTGGTGCGATTTAACCTCGCCTATTTGTTATGAATATGGGGTGCTTGGACAAACACTACGTTTTTCAACACAGTCTGGGCAGTATCGAGTGTGGATGAGGGCTTATGGCAGTCACCGAATACTTAAAGCTAAGACGGATCAGCTATGGGTCAATAATAATATTGAACCATTAAATGAGCTGCTAGAAAATATTAACCAATTTGCACATCATCAATTTTTGCGTCAATCCTATGTGGCAGATATAAAACAGCGCGTTAAACAACAATACAACCGCTGGTTACCTTGGATAAAAAAGAGTGAGGCATTGGCTGTTGTTAGCACGCAAATAAAACTGCTCGAACAATATAGTCAGTGGAGCGATCCATTAACTCGCTTTTTACAGCATAAATACACACAGACACAGTTGCAGCGTTATGCTGGTTTTTTCGATAACGTTGAAGCAAACCCACTTACTGAGAAGCAAAGACGGGCATGCATTATTGATGACGATAATAACCTCGTATTAGCAGGTGCCGGCACAGGTAAAACCAGTGTAATGGTTGCGCGAGCGGGCTATTTAGTTAACAGTGAGCAAGCTAATTACGATGATATTTTATTACTCGCCTATGGTAAGCAAGCTGCCAGTGAAATGGACGAACGTATTAAAGCTAAGCTGAATACACAGGCTATAAAAACCGCTACTTTTCACAGCTTAGGTTTAACAATTATTAGTGAGGTTGAGAGAAAAACGCCTAAAATATCTAAACTTGCTGAAAACGAAAAAGCTAAAATAAAATGGGTTGAAGGGTGTTTTGAATCGCTTGCTAATGCTAAGCCACAGTATGCTAAAGCATTGGTAAACTATATAAATAACAATCTTAATGACGTTAAAAGTGGGTTTGAATTAAGCACTGCAAAGCCTAATCATATAGCGCTTCTAAAAGAGATAAAAGCTGGCGGTTATTTAACCAAATTAGCGACTTTATTTAGTCAATTAATTAGCGTGTATAAAACAGCAAATATAACGCTTGAGAACGATTCAAAGCAGATACAGCAGGCTTGGAAATTATTAAAGCCATTATTAGCCAACTATAACCATTATTTACATACTCAAGGTGAAATAGACTTTGACGATATGATCCTCAAAGCCCTCGATTATGTTAATACAGGAAAGTTTATATCATCTTGGCGTTATATCATGGTTGATGAATTTCAAGATATATCGCCTACGCGTGCGGCGCTGGTTAAAGCGCTGCGCGATAGTAAGCCTAGAAGCTCATTGTTTGTAGTAGGCGATGACTGGCAAGCTATTTACCGTTTTAGTGGTGCTGATATGCGCCTGACCACAGAATTTGCCGCACATTTTGGTTTTACCACACAAACCATACTGGATGTTACGTTTCGTTTTAATAATAAAATTAGTGAGGTTGCTTCATGTTTTATCATGAAAAACCCTGCCCAGTTAGCTAAGCAAATTAACTCGTTATCACAAGTGACAAAGCCCGCTATTAGCGTATTAAAAACAGCGAATGTTGTCTCAAGCAAAAATACAAAAATAGCTGAGCTAAATAATGGGGCACTTGCCCATTTACTCGACACTATCAACAAAAATAAGCCCGCTGTTGTGTATTTACTGGCACGCTATCGCTTTCAGTTACCTACTAAAGCCGATATTAACGCCTTGCAGCACACCTTTTCTTCATTACAAATTGAGTGTGATACCTTTCATGGTTCAAAGGGTAAAGAAGCCGATTATGTAGTTATATTAGGTATGCATGGCGGGCAATCTGGATTTCCGAGCACTAAGCCATCGCCTGCAATGTTAGAAGCTCTCTTACCCGCTAAAGATTTGTATGCCCATAGCGAAGAGCGACGCTTATTTTATGTGGCGCTCACTCGTGCTAAACACAAGGTGTTTATCATAAGTGATGACAACAACCGCAGCTGTTTTGTTGACGAGCTCATAAACGAGCATCAAATTGAGCTAAAAGAGTTAAAAAACATAGCTAGTAAAGTGGTAGCGCAGGTATAAACCGCTTAGTGGCAAACGAAAAAGCTTAAGCGGTCTATTGCGTTAGTTAACCTGCAACAGGGGTGTTACCTGTGGGTATTTTTTTCATACTTTTTATGAGCATATAAATACAGGTGGTAATTAAACAACCACCTAAATAAATAAGCACACCATGGCTTGCATCAGAAAAATGCGTTGCCAACAACGGGCCTAATACAGAGCCGACACTGTAGCTGAGCAGCATTATTTCAGTGGCTGACACTATTTTTGCCATAGGTAACGAGTCGCACGCTAAAGTAATCGCAATCGGATAAAGTGCAAAACTACACGCACCTAATACAAAGTAACTTACAACTAATCCGCCAAAGCTATGCGCGTTTAATATTCCCATTACGCTGGCAGCACCAACAAAACAAAAAATAGCCATAAGTAAGCTTTTTATAATACGGGTTGATAAATAACTCACTAAAGGTTGCACCAGCATGCCACCTAAAATAATCACCGCCATAAGTAAGCCGGTATATTGGGCTTGATCAGTTTGCGCGGTTATATAAACAGGTAATAATCCGTAAATAGGGCCTAGTAATAATCCTGATACTAAACAGCCTAAAATAGCAGGGCGGCTTAGAGTTTTTAACTCTTTAAGTGGCAGCTTTTGTAATTGCTGAGCATTAGGTTGGCCTGTGGTAATTAATAATGGAGCTAAAATAGCCAACGCCAAAAGGGCCACGACAAATAAATACGGTACGGCACCTTCAGTGCCAAGCGGTGTGATTGCTAATTGCCCCACAGCGCTGCCACCATATAAAGAGGTCATATATAAACCTAAGCGTTTAGCTCGCGCCTTAGGTGTATTCGCCATTAACAACCACGACTCAACCACTACAAATACTCCCGCAACAGCAATACCAGCAACAAAGCGAGCAATTAACCACATTGTGGCTGTAGGGGAAATGATCTGTGCAATAACACTGATGATCAGCAACATTAAAAATGCGATAAATGCCATACGGTGGCCAATTTTTACTACCACACGCTCAATACACAGCGCGCCAATAAGTAAACCAAAATAAAAGACGCTGGCAAGCCAAGGCGCAAGATCAATACTTAACTTAAAAGGACTCAGTGATAACGGGATCAGGCTCATTAAAAAGCCCGAAGCAATAGCAAAAAAAGATAAACCAATAACAGGGGCTAAAGGATTATTTGATTTACTATTAGCGGCAAGTTCCACCATTAGATTATTCCGATAAAAAGGGTTTAAATAATTGCTGATTTAGGTGTGATAGTGGCGCGATTATTTGAAGCAGGTTAATTTGGCTGCGAATTTATGCTGCTTTTTATACCAAGTAAAGTGTTTTTTAATTGCTCAATCAAAATAATTTTTAAAATGTTTTTTTACGTAAACTAATCGCTTAATTGCAATCTGATTGTAGAAATAAGTAAGCGTTTTTGTTTTATATTTGTTGAGTTTTTATAGAGGGTAATAACGTAGTAATGGCGGGATATAGTTAAAAAATAAAAGCCCATAATGGGCTTTTATTGGTGTTTATTTTAGTGCATGGCAAGCGCAAGCTTATGGTACAAACCAATACCAACAATCACATTAAACGGAAACGTTACCCCTAAAGAGCTGAGCATAGCTAGGCCAATATCAGCCTTGGGAACGGCTGCTTTAATTGCCGCAGGGGCTGCAATATAAGACGCACTAGCCACTAAGCTACCGAGTATCACTACCGAGCCTAATTCTAATTTTAATAGTGTGCCTACAGCCACGCCGATAGCACCTAAAAATAGCGGAGTAATAATAGCAAATGCAGCGAGTCTCCAATGCTGCCAAGGAAATGGGCGCAGAGTTTGCGCAGCCACTAAACCCATTTCAAGTAAAAACAATGCCAGTACTACTTTAAAACTACTGGTTAAAAGACTGGTTACTTGACTGCCTTGCTGTGTGCCGTACATCATTCCGATGATCACACCGCCAACTAACAAAATCACGCTTTTGTTAGTAAGTGTTTCGTGCCAAAGCGCTTTGAGCGACAGTGTATTACTTTGGCTATGTTGTTTGTCGAGTTTACGATACAGCATTAAACCGACAATAATGGCAGGTAATTCGAGCATCACTAAATACAGTGTAACCTCAGCACCTACCTCTAATTTAGCTGACTCTGCATAAGCCAATGCAACTGCAAAGGTACCTGCGCTTACCGAGCCATAATGCGCAGCAATACTGGCGCTATTGGCCACACTGAGTCTAACAACATATTTTAAAATAGGGTAAAGAGTAAGGGGAATAAGACCACCGAGTAACATAACCGAGGCCATTTCAGGAAGAAGCTGCCAGCTTAAGTTACCATGCAGCACCATGCCACCTTTTAACCCTATGGTGAGCATTAACAATAGACTTAGCGTGTCATAAGTGGCTTTAGGTATTGCTAAATCAGAACGTAAAATCCCCGCCACTAATCCTAAAATAAAAAACATCACTACGATATCAGGCACACTGTTCTCCTTTTTGTTATTAGTTACTCAATTTGTTAAGCGGCGCTATTGTAAGCCTATCTTTGTATAGTAAATAATAAAATGAATGATAGTATCTTATAGATAAAAATCTATGAGGTGAATAATGAACACAAGGCAGCTATCATTTAGACTACTCGAAGTCTTTATGAGTGTAGTTAAAACCGGCTCCATTAGCGAAACAGCTCGGCAATTGCATTTAACCCAGCCTACCGTTTCTTTGCAAATTAAGCGCTTACAAGAAGCCGTTAATGAGCCTTTAATTGTTATGCAACAGCAAAAATTACAGGTTACCGAGGCTGGCTTACAATTATTTAGAACTTGTGAGCAAGTGTTTGGGCACTTTGATGATTACCAAGACTATTTAGCCGAGCTTAAAGGCGGGGAGCGCGGGCGCTGTAAAATTGCCATGGTAAACACTGCACAATATATTTTGCCTAAGTTACTTGGGCCTTACAGTAATGCCCATCCCCATGTAGAGCTGCCATTGGAAATTGGCAACCGCTCTGCAGTGTTAGCGCGTTTTGAGCGTGGAGAAGACGATATTTATGTGTTTAGCCACCCACCATCACTTGAACATGCCCAAGCTGCGCGTTTTTTACATAACCCCTTAGTTTTTATTGTGCCGCTTGATCATCCGCTTGCCGATGTAAAAGCATTAACATTAGCTGATTTAATGCCATATCGATTTTTATTAAGAGAGCCAGGCTCTGCTACGCGTATGCTTTTTGAAAGCGAATTACAAAGCCGTGGTTTAGTCCTTAGTGATAGTGTGCAAATGGCCAGTAACGAAGCCATACGAGTTGCTGTTTCCTCGGGAATGGGGATTGCTGTGCTTTCCCATCATGTATTACCAAAAGGCGATAACAGTTTTAAAGTGCTCAATGTAACCGACACCTGCTTAGCCAGCCATTGGTATTTTGTAGTGCGCACAGACAGGCATATTTCTCATGCTGCGCGCAGCTTTTTAAAATTTGCCCAGCTGAATTTAGAGCAATATCTCGATAAGCAATGGGTGCGTAATGAGCTAAATGGGCTTAATTTAAAATAAAGAGTTAAAGCGAAGCGAATAACAAATATAAGTTGGTATTAAAGTTGCTGTAGTTATTCACATACAAGTATCTAAGTGAAAATAGTTAAAGATAGATATTTTAACGCAAAAATGGATTTGAGCTGATGACATCAATAACCTTTAAAAATCAATACAATACTTATGTTAGTACAATAAATAAACCGGCAAAAGCTGACGAAGTAGCGGCAACTTCTGGCCCTGCGGCAACAGCTAAAACCAGCGATAGCGAACAAACACAAATCGCAAGCACTAAGCCACAAGACAAAAGCTTTTTAGAAAATGCGCAAGAGGCGCTTATTTATCAACGATTAGGGGTTGATAAAGAAAAAATTGCTGAGTTAAAAGCAGCAATCGAAGCATTGGCAGAAAAACTTCAAGAGCAAGGTGCGGATATAGACACCATTAAAGAGCAGCTTGCAGAGTTACAAAAAATGCTGGAGCAAGAATACGAAAAAGGCACTGATCGAATGGCCATGCAACCTACGCATGAAAAAGGCAAACTTGTAACCGCGTTAGCTTAGATAACGACACGTTGCAAGCTCATTTACTCCTGACTTTAAATAGATTTTAAGTGAATTATGCACAAATAGGGCAAAGAGACGCTGCGCTTTTAGAGCAGTGATCTAAAGCATACTTTTTATGGCTTCTCATTTTCTCCTCATTCAATTCTCTCAGTTCATACTGTTTTTTATGATCAATGCACAAAGAGGGCGAAGAGACGCTGCGCTTTTAGAGCAGTGATCTAAAGCATACTTTTTATGGCTTCTCATTTTCTTCTCATTCAAGTCTCTCAGTTCATACTGTTTTTATGATCAATTTACAAAGAGAGCGAAGAGACGCTGCGCTTTTAGAGAAGTGATCTAAACCATAACTTTCATCTGCAACCAAAAAACCAAGCTTGGGCATATAAAAAGTATCAACATGCCTACACTAAGCAAGTTGCCTTTAAAGAGATTAAAGTCATCAAAAATTCTGTGCCATTTATATTTAAATAAATACCTACCCACAAAAATATCTAAACTAAGCATTATTATTAGCCACATTGAGCCTAATTTAAAACAATCTAGGTAATTTGTAGGGGCAACCCATGGCAGGGCTAACCAAGCTATAGCAAAAATAATGGCGATGCCTGAGAGTAAACTAAGTGTTTTAGCGCGTCGTTGCCCATATAATCGATGCAGAACTCGCACCCGAATGTTGCCATTAATTATCTCGCCTAAAGCAAGTAATAAGCCTATGGCTAGAGCTTTTAATAACATGATGATTTCCTTATATTACAAGGGCCAACAGTTAAACATTTATTTTAAATAGTTTACATCAATACCCAATTAAAGAGCCATTAGTAAGCCTTTTAATTTATAACTATCGGTATTTGTTGTTATTGTGCGCACTTTTTTATAAGGTGAACTTTGCTTATAAAAATAACAACGGGATCAACCTATGAAAACTCTACAACAACAACTTGGCCAGTATGGCTTGTATCATCGTTCAAAGCGTAACGTATTAACTCACTTTTTTGGTATTCCACTGATTGTATTTGCTGCATTGTGCTTACTAGCGCGTGTTGAAATTCCTCTAGGGAGTTTTAATGTCGATGGGGCGCAGCTTTTTGTCCTTGTCAGTGTGGTTTACTATTTTATGCTTAGCTTTTCGCTAGGTTTAATCATGGGCATCATTTTTACTTTATTGTTAGTGGCAGCGCAGCCTATCGCCGCAATGCCCTTTACATCTTGGCTGACGATTGGTGTGGGTGTGTTTGTATTTGGCTGGGTGTTACAGTTTATTGGTCATTATTTTGAAGGCAAAAAGCCCGCCTTTGTTGATGATTTAGTGGGTTTAATTATTGGCCCTTTGTATGTCACCGCAGAGCTGTTATTTTTAATGGGTTTTTATAAAAATTTAGAACAGCAAGTTAATGAAATAGCGGGCCCAACTAAAGCATAATCAGTCAAAGACTATAAGGTAAACCATGGATTATAATAATAAAACAGTGTGGATCACCGGTGCATCATCAGGTATTGGTGAAGAGCTTGCAAAACAATTTGCAGAGCAAGGTGCGAAGGTTATTTTATCAGCGCGAAATATCGATAAACTCAACCAAGTAAAAGACGAGATAAAAGGCGAGGGGCATCGTGTTATTCCCCTTGATTTATCAAAGCCCGAAACTGTACTGCAGGATGTATCAGCGCAAATAGATAGCTTAGGCCCAATTGATATTTTAATAAATAATGGTGGCGTATCACAGCGTAGTTTATTTTTAGAAAATGACTTTAAAGTGTACCGCCAACTCATGGAAGTAAATTACTTTGGTTTAATTGCACTCACTAAAGCAGTGCTACCTTCAATGGTGGCGCGAAAAAGCGGCTCTGTAGTGGCTATTAGTAGCGTGGCAGGCAAAGTGGGCTCTAAGTTTAGAACGGGTTATTCAGGCAGTAAATACGCTGTAGTAGGCTTTATGGATTGCTTACGCGCCGAAGTCGCGCAGCACAATATACATTGCTTAACTATTTGCCCTGGCTCAATTAAAACAGCGATTGCCCATAATTCATTGAACGGGCAAGGAGAGGCACAAAACAAACCTGAGCCTTCAATAGAAAATGGTATGAATGTAAATGTAGCCGCATCGAAAATGCTCACCGCAATCTATAATAAAAAAGACGAAGTGGTAATAGGCCAAGGGTTAAGCGGTTGGGCACCGTTTATAAAACGGTTTTTCCCTAGTTTATTTAATCGATTAACCGCTAAGGTAGAATATAAATAACTAAGTACAGTACTTAAACACCAGCATTGAGCCCCTGAGCGCAATGCTGATTCGTGTAAAGTTAATAGCTATTTTTGTACTTTCCAAGGTGGGTTTAATCGATTTTCTCCAGCTTTGTAGAGTTTAATTTTATTGCCTGAAGGGTCTCTTAAAATCGCTTCTTTCCATAGATACCTTTGCTCTGTGGGTTGCTGTTCGAATACGATCCCCTTTTTGATCAACTGTTGGCACAATTGCTCAAGGTCATCGTTTTCAAAATAAATTACAGAATGATTTTCAAAAAATTCACTCTCTAGAGACAATGAAAATGTAGAGTCACCTTCAGGGCAACTAAAACGTGCATAATGAGGTGTGTCAACAATTTGGGTAAAGCCAAGTGAGCGATAAAAACTCACCGCTTCATTCATATCTTTGACTGGCAAAGTTACTTGATTCAGTTTCATGTAAACTCCCACTACAAAAAAATAGATAAATTTATGGCGATTTACTTTCGCCCTGGCTCATGTCCCTCATAACGAGGAAGCTGAGCATCTAAATCTTCCCAATTAGCTTTTGAGGTGATGAAATTGTGCGATATTGGTCGCTCTGTAATATCGCAGGTCAACGCGCCTAATCGAAGGCGATATCTTTGAGGAGATTGTGCATTAGCACTATAAATTGGTGCACCACAGGTTTTACAAAAGTACTTACGTTTACCTTCACTACTTTGGTAAAAGGTGAGGGTTCCGTTTTTGTCAGTTAACGTCAACTCGCTGGCATTAATAAACCCATTGGTAGCAAAGGCACTGCCACTGGCCTTACGGCAAAGCGAACAATGACAATGGATAATATCAGTAACATTACCATTAATTGAAAAATTGATTGAGCCACATAAACAACTACCTGTGTACATCTGTATTCCTTGGTTTATATAATTTGTTCGTTATATTGTATTCTTGCCAGTAAATTGTTGACGCTTTATGGCTTGATTACACCCCACTAAAAATGCTTTTCTCGTATCCACATAACCATTAGCGCTTAAATGGTTTGCTATTTCAAACAATTCATCAAGTCCTTGTCGTATTAGGTAAATAATTTCACTAATTAACTTTAATGTAAACAACTGATTATGCGAGAAATAAAATGGCTTTTGAGTGTCGCACTAATAGGGCTGTAATAACGTGATGGGGGAAATGCAAAGTGAACTTATAAGAAGTGTATCTAATTTTACTTAGTTGGATAAATGTTTATCGAAGTTATTTAGTCGGGGAAATACAAACCCCGCACTGTTAATGCGGGGGATAAGTTTAAACTTATTAGGTTTAATGTTTACTTGGCTTTTTTGGCTTCGAGCGCTTCTATTTCATTCCAAATTTTTTCAGCCTCGTCGGTTAACATAGCGTAGCTTTTTATATCGCCTTTTCTTTGCGCTTGCATGCCTTGTTCTAATTTTGCGTCGTATTCTTTACGTAATTTTTTGATTGGATCTGGCTTTAAAAATGAAAACATCAACACCCTCGTTGTTTATTAGCTAGTTACATTAACAATACGCAGTGAAGACGCAAAAAGTTTGCTGTTACTGTAATAGCGTATTAAAAGATTATTGTGGGTCAAGGCGCATAATGCCTTGGCCGTCCAATCCTAAGTAAATAGTGCCATCATCACTTTGTGCTAGACTGCGAATACGACCAATGCCTTCCAGTAATTTACTTTGTTTAACGACATTGCCATCTGCTATTTCAAGTACGCTAATAAACGCGTATTTCATTGAAGCGATTAAAAATTTTCCTTTAAGCTCAGGATATTTGTCACCTTTTACGAGCAGCATGTCTGAAGGAGCAATAGAGGGTGTCCATTGTAATGTGGGCGCTTGCATGCCTGATTTTTCGGTTAAATCGGTAAACGAGGTGCCACTGTAGTTAATACCATAGCTTACCACTGGCCAGCCGTAGTTAGTTTTAGGTTTAATCATATTAAGCTCATCGCCGCCACGGGGGCCGTGTTCGTGTGCCCAAAATACATTATTTTCACCATCGAACCACATGCCTTGTGGGTTACGATGCCCGTATGACCAAATCGCTGGTTTTGCGTCTTTTTGGTTTACAAATGGGTTGTCGGTTGGAATTTTACCATCGTCGTGTAAACGATAAATTTTACCGCCATCGCGGCTTAAATCTTGTGGGTTAATATCTCGTGAGCCGCGATCGCCAATCGAAAAATACACATAGTTTTGGTTATCAAACACAATACGGCTGCCGTAGTGCTGGCCTTTTTTAGAATTATGCTCGCCTTTGTATAATTGTTGTGGCTCGCGTAATTGGCTGTGATCGTTACTTAATTTTGCGCGCATAAGTGCGGTGTTACTGCCAGCACCGTCACCTTCACTGCTTGAGTAAGTGATATACAGCCATTGATTATTAGCAAAATCAGGATGCAGCTCTAAATCAAGTAGGCCGCCTTGGCCGTTGGCATCAATTTTAGGTAGCCCAGAAATTTTAGTTAAGCTGGTGGTATTTTTACGCAATAAATATAAGGTGCCACTGCGCTCGGTTATTAATAAATCACCGTTTGGTAGAGCCTCAATAGCCCAGGGAATAGAAACCCCTTGGGCAACAGTGACCGGTTTTACATTAAGCGCTAATTTATCTAGTTCTTTAAAATCAACTGCATGAGCACTAAGGCTGGTAAGCGCCGAAAATGCCAATGCACAACTGGCTGTGGCGAGTGTAGAAAATTTTTTACGCGTTGTTACTTTGTTCATAATGGCTTCCAAAATTAACTAAATTTTAACCACCTTAGCACGCTATTAATCACAGTGTTAAGTATTTGGGATGAATGAAATTGCACGCTATTTAACCGCTTTAATGTTGGTTTTTAGCTTAATGAGTTTGTTTATGTCCCTCAGGTGTTTAACTAACTTTACGGGTATAGGAATTAAAGACCGCTTTAAAAAAATTGAATAATTACTCTATTAGGGTTGAAATTTAAAAATTCGAGCGTACACTTGTGCGCTGAAAGTTTAGCTTACACGTGTAGGCTCAAACATTTAAAGCCCAGCACATGTGTTTGCGTGAATTCGCTTAACACAAAGTGATGGGTAGTCGATTTAAGTAGAGAATTAATAACCATGCTAACTTCGGTATTAGACCAATTTTCAAAATGGTTTTTACACCATCAAAGCTTTGCCGCTTACATAGAGCCTTTAATACAGGTCGTTAAACCTGCATGGCGAGCCGGCTTTTTTCGTGCGCAAATTGTTGATGTACACGCGTTGAGTGGTCAGTTTTTAAGTGTAACGCTTAAACCCAATAAACAGTGGCGCGCCCACATTGCGGGCCAGCATATTAGTTTAACGCTTGAGCTCAACGGGCGTTTGCTTACCCGTGTATTTACGATTGCTTGCAGCCCCGCGCAATACAAAGCAACCGGATTGCTGCGAGTTTTAATTAAAACCAATGAGCAAGGACGTTTTACAGCTCAGTTGCAAAGCACATTAAAGGCGCCGTCGTGGTGTAATATTTCTGCGCCAAGTGGCGACTTTGTATTTAAAAGCTGGCATAAAGCCAGCACCTTTGTTGCTGGTGGCTCGGGTATTACACCTATGCTGGCAATGCTTAGCCAGCAATTAGCAAATACTCAGCACACTATCAAATTACTGTATTTTGCAAAAGCTAATGAGCACCAATGCGTTGAAGAACTTGCCGCATTAGCAGAGCGTTATGCGCATTTTTCTTACTTGTTACTCACTCGCGATATGAGCCCGCAATTAACTACGCATATAAACATCGATGACAATCCTGATATTTACTGCTGTGGGCCAGCAGCGTTTATGCAAAAAATTGCACATTTTGCAAACCAGCATCATTTAACCTATTACCAAGAAGCCTTTGGCCTTGCATTGCCAAGCTTAAATGATGACAGTCAATTTACTGTAAAAATTAATAATGATCACCACGACGTAGCAGCGAATGAGGTGTTGTTAACTCAGTTTGAGGCAAAAAAACTACCTGTGCAGCGAGGGTGTGGGATTGGTATTTGTCATCAATGCCAGTGCATTAAAAAAACGGGCGTGGTGCGCAATTTAAAAACCGGTGAGTTATCAGATAACGGCGAGCAGTTAATTCAACTGTGTGTTAGCCAAGCGGTCAGTGATTTGGAGTTACAGCTATGACAACCATAAATTATCAACAATTAGCCGAAGATTTAGATGGCATAAAAATGTCGACGTTTGCCAAAGTAGGGCAAAAGGATGCTAATTATATACGCTCTATTGTCCGCAAGCAGCGACTGTGCGAAATAGGTGGGCGCATTTTATTAATGCTTGGTTTTGTACAGCCTTTATTGTGGGTGGCGGGTGTGTTGTTACTGGCTTTGGCTAAAATTCTCGACAACATGGAAATTGGCCACAATGTAATGCATGGTCAATACGATTGGATGAACGACAAACAGCTTAATTCAAAAACATACGAGTGGGATATAGCCTGCGACGGCCAAAGTTGGAACCGAGTACACAATTTTGAGCACCATACTTACACTAATATTATTGGCAAAGACCGCGATTTTGGTTATGGCTTATTAAGATTAAGTAATGACTTTAAATGGCGTTTAAAAAATACTTGGCAGTTTATTACCTATTTAAATTTAAGTGTGCTATTTCAGTGGGGCGTGTCGTACCATGAGCTGGCGGGTGAGCGTGTGTTTATAGGTAAAAAGAAGCCAAACCGCAAAGGGGCTGTAGCGCATAGTACGTTAAAAAAACGCTTTTTTAGTAAAGGGGCGCGCCAATTAATTAAAGACTATGTGCTGTTTCCACTTTTAGCGGGGCCTCTGTTTTTATGGGTGCTAAGCGGTAACTTATTGGCGAACCTAATTCGTAATTTATGGACATCAACCATTATTTTTTGTGGCCATTTTACCGAGCAAACGCATACCTTTTACGAGCAAGATTGTGAAAACGAAAGCCAGGGTCAGTGGTATTATCGCCAAGCGCTTGGGTCGTCAAACATTAAAGGGGCGCGTTGGTTTCATATTTTAACGGGGCATTTAAGTTTTCAAATTGAACACCACTTATTTCCTGATATGCCATCGTCACGCTACCAAGAAATAGCACCACAAGTGCAAGCTGCTTTACAAAAGCAGGGCATTGCATACAACACCGGCGGTTTTTTTCACCAATATACCTCGGTGTTAAAACGTATATTTCGTTATTCATTTAAATAGAGGTTAATAAAATAGCCGCTACTATAATGTATGCATTAAATAATCAGCTAGCCTTAAATTGTTAGCTGATTATTGCATTAAAGAGTTAGCAAGTGCTTTTTTGATTAAATAATCATCAGTACATGCAAAAAATTCGTCTAATTAATTTAAAAACAGCCTGTTTTGCTATGGTTAAATAGTAGCGGGTTGTCATACAATGGAGAAAAATAGACCACACAAGAGAGAATAAAAATGGCCGCATTTGGTACTGTGTTTATGCCGCAGATGATTCAAGCTAAGTTTTCTGACAATCAGTGGGGCGAAAGCTCAATTGTTCCTTGCGATAAGCTTGAGTTGCATGCAGGTGCACACGTTCTTCATTATTCAAGTACATGTTTTGAAGGTTTAAAAGCCTTTCGCCATGAAGATGGTTCGGTAAATATTTTTAGAATGGATGCAAATATTGCGCGTATGCAGCAAAGTTCTGAATTATTAAGTTTACCAGCGGTTGATGGCGAGATGCTAAAAACAATGATCATCGATATTGTTCGTGAATACGCCGATGAAACGCCGCTTCCTCCTGGTTCTATGTATATTCGCCCAACCCACATTGGTACTGAAGCTGCCATTGGCAAAGCGGCTGCGCCTTCAATGAGCTCATTGCTTTATACGTTATTATCGCCAGTGGGTGACTACTTTTCAGGTGGTGCTACCGCGTTACGTGTTTTATTAGAAGAAGACGGCATGCGCTGTGCCCCGCATATGGGTATGATTAAAAGCGGTGGTAACTATGCTAGCGCGCTTGGCCCAATATCAGCAGCGCGCACTAAATATAAAGCCGACCAAATTTTATTTTGCCCAGGTGGCGATGTGCAAGAAACCGGCGCGGCCAACTTCATATTAATTGATGGCAACGAAATCATTACTAAAGCACTCGACAGCACCTTTTTACATGGTGTTACTCGTAATAGTATTTTAACCATTGCGAAAGATTTAGGAATGACGGTAAGCGAGCGTAACTTTACCGTAACTGAGCTTTTAGAGCGTGCAGCAAAACCAGGCACTGAAGCAGCACTTTCAGGCACTGCAGCAGTATTAACACCAGTAGGTACGTTTATCCATAACGATAAAGAATACAAAGTGGGTAATGGTGAACCAGGACCAACAACAGCACGTTTACGCCAAGCATTGAACGATATTCAATGGGGTAAAAGTGAAGATACACACGGTTGGTTAACTAAAATCTAATCGGGTTCTAGGGTCTGTTGACCTTTGCGGATTAAAATTTGTTCAAACTAGGGGCGGTTTAATCGCGGCGCGAGGTTTGTAACCTAGTGGGCTAAGTAAAAACCGAGCAACAAAGAGTAAATCGTCCCTAGGCAGAACCCTTCGGGCAGCGCCTGTTTGGCATTGATGCTGCGTTATCGCCTATTTATGGGGAATAACCACACCACATAGGCTCTGCCTTGCCTAAATACCAAACAGACTGCTGCAAATTTAACCTTGAAAGACCAACAGACCCTAATCTATTAAAAAGCCACACTAAATAGTGTGGCTTTTTGTTTTTAGCTGCAGCTTAAAATTTCATTTCAACTTTGCCGTAAACATAGCGGCCATTAAAACCAAATGGCGAAAAGCCCGAGTAAGAGAACAAACGAGAGAAAGTGGTTACATCGCTCACTAAATCCCGAGTTGGATCTGGGTATACATCAAACACATTATTCGCGCCTAAGCTCAGAGTAATGTTGTTATTAAGTGCATAAGCAACATCTAAGTCGGTGATCCACTTTGGCTTGAGCACTTCGTTACGCTCTGGAATTTCTGATGGGTCTTGTGTTTCACCATAGCGAGTGCTGCGAAGTGTGGTACGCCATTCGTTTAGTGTCCATGTAGCGCTTAGGTTGTATTTGTTACGCGGGGTACTTACTTCAAAACGACGCAGTTCATTACCCGAGAACAAATTATCTTGTTCAACACCTACGCTTTGTAGCTCAGCGGGTGGGGCAATAATATTAGTCACTTCGTTTTTGCCGTAGTTATAGCCTAAATTAAATGCTACATCACCGTAGTTATCGGTCATTAGGTTGTAAGAGGCAACCACATCAACGCCACGGGTTTTGCTATCAATCGCGTTTAAGAAAAACCGCCCTTGGTTAGCTCCAGTGCCCTCAAGTAAGCTTGCTACACCTGCACCCGACAGGTTATTTGATAACACAATACGGTCATCAATTAATATTTGGTAATAATCCACAGATAAGCTGAAATTAAAGTCGGTTGACCAGGTAAAACCTACCCCGTAGTTGGTGGCTTCTTCTGCATCTAAGCCCGGTGATCCCAATGCAACGGCTACATCACTACTTGGGGCAAACGTCCCTGTTTGTGTTGGAATACCATCAACAAACACGGTGGCCACTGAAGTAAAATATTGCTGTTGCAGAGAGGGCGCTCTAAAGCCGGTTGATACAGAGCCGCGTAATGCTAAATCTTCTGTTAGCGTATAACGTGTGGCAATTTTACCATTAAGCGTATCGCCAAAATCAGAGTAGTCTTCGTAACGCGCAGCGACGGCAACGTTCCAGTTATCTGTAATAAAGGCTTCTAAATCAATGTAAAGGCTAACATTATGGCGGCTGTTATCACCCGCAGACTCAGGTGTGAAACCTGGGAATACTTGCGAACCTGCAGAGCCAAATGGGCCATTAACTGGGTCGGTTACTGCGCCACCAGGGCCAAAAGTGCCTTGTGCGTATGAGGCTTCTTCGCCTGCCTGAATTTCGTAGCCTTCACGACGATACTCAGCGCCCACTGCGACGTTAATTCCGCTAGCTAAAAAGTCTGCATCAATCTCGCGGCTAAAATCAAGATTAATAGTCAGCTGATCGTAGGTAAGTGTACCGGCATCAAAACTGGTTTGACTGCTAGGTCCATATGAGGTGTTTAAGCTATCAATAACACCAAAGTTAAAGGCATCTTGGCCGTATACAGCAGAAGCGTCGTAATTCCATTCATTAGCAAAACCTTTTACGCCAAGTGCTAATGAAAAATCGTCAATATCTGAGGTGATCACCGGTAAAAAGCCATCAGGATAAATATCTGTTACGTTACGGCTGTCTTGTGCGCGACGATAAAAACCACCGCCTTCGCCTTCACGCTTGCTGTAAGAGCCAAACGAGTAAAGCTCGGCATCGTTAGTTAACTGATAACCGGCATTATAAAACAGCGCGAAGTCTTCAACGGTGCCATTACCAAAGTTATGATTGTAACGATCCCATGTGAACTCACGCGGATCAAGAGAGCCATCAGGTAGGCGGGCGTAATTTTCGCGCTGGTCATAATCAGAGCGATTCGTTGAGCTACGGTCGCGATATTCAGTAGAAATACTTAAAAAGCCGTTATCGCCCAATTCAAACCCCATATTACCTTGCAGGGTTAAGGTGTGGCCGTCGGTAAGCGAACGGTCGCTGCCTTCATTAAAGGCTAAGTTGCCATTGGCATCTTCAGAAACGGATTCTAGTTGAGGCACACCCTGCATTTCGGTGATGTTTGCTCCATATACAGCACCTAGGCTGCCGCCACTGCTATTACTTTTAAGGACAATATTAATCACACCGGCAATGGCGTCTGAGCCATATTGCGCAGCGGCACCATCGCGCAATACTTCTATTCGCTCAATGGCATTGGCTGGAATAGCGTTTAAATCAACCGATGATGACCCACGACCGGTTGAACCATTTAAATTAAGCAGTGCATTACTATGGCGACGTTTACCATTTACGAGCACTAAGGTGTGATCAGGTGCTAAGCCACGCAGTTGAGCGGGGCGCACATGGTCGCTGCCATCGGTGATTGATGGCTGAGGGAAATTAAAGCTTGGTAATAAAGTGCTCAGTAGTGCATTGGTTTCAGTTTGCCCTGAACTTTTTAGGGCATCACCGCTAATGATATCAATCGGAACTGGGCTGTCTTCAACTGTGCGGCCGAGTCGGCGAGAGCCAATTACACTAATTTGTTCAATATTTTCTTCTGCTTGTGTTTCTTGCTGTGCGGCATTTACCGACCACGAGCCAAGTAGTGCAGCGGCAACACTGAGTGTAATGGTTTTTTTTGCTGTAAATAGCTGTTTTAGTTGCATGATTAGTTTCCCTCATTCAATGCTCTACAGGTAATTCAATTGTTAATGAACTAATTGAAATTTCTGTTGTCAAGGTAGACCATTTTTACAACCAAGGTCAATTGAATTACATTCAATCTACAATTTATTTACAGCGGCAGGTGGACTATTTGAGTAGCCTGTAGCGTAAGTCGCCATTTACCATTTAATTTTACCTGTGAGCATATCTTTAAACATTACCCAATCGCCCCATAAACTATATAACGGGTGCTTAAATGTAGCAGGGCGGTTTTTTTCAAAAAAGAAATGCCCAACCCACGCAAAGCCATAACCAATCACTGGTAATAACCATAACAACATAAGTTGTGAGCTAAAAAACGCATAACCTGCCAGTAACAGTACTAAACTACTGCCTATAAAATGCAATCTACGGCAGGTTTGATTACGATGCTCTTTTAAGTAATAAGGGTAAAAGCGTTTAAAGCTTTTAAAGGATTGGGTTTCTGTCATTACTTAGCCTATTGGTGTTTAAACGTTGTTCATTAATGTATTTAAGCGTAACTAAGCGCAGGTTAACAGCGATAAATGACGTTTACCGCATCTTAATAGACAAAAGCAGGAAAAGTTAATAACTTAGAGTGATTATCAACAAGGAAATAAAATAACAATGCTAAAAAAAACACTTACCTGTGCGGTTGTAATCGCACTTGCGGGTTGTTCACAACCTGCAGAAAACACCTCTCAAAATGAAGTAAAAACAGCAATGAAAGCAGTTAACTCTCTAGATTACCCTGAAACTAAAAAAGGCACAGTGGTTGACACTTACTTTGGTGAAAATGTGGCTGATCCGTATCGTTGGTTAGAAGATGATATGAGTGATGAAACGGCTCAATGGGTTAAAACACAAAATAACCTAACCTTTTCATATTTAGAGCAAATACCGTACAGAGATACGTTAAAGCAGCGCCTTGAAAAGTTAATGAACTACGAAAAAATCAGCGCGCCGTTCACCGAAGGTGATTACACCTATTTTTACAAAAATGATGGCCTGCAAAATCAGTACGTTTTATACCGCAGTAAAGACGGCGGCGAGGCTGAGATTTTCTTAGATCCTAATACCTTTAGTGAAGATGGTACCACTTCAATGTCGGGCTTATCATTTTCAGAAGATGGCTCATTGTTAGCATACCAAATATCGGAAGGTGGCAGTGATTGGCGTAAAATCATTGTTATAGACACCGAAACCAAAGAGCAAGTAGAGCAAGCACTGGTTGATGTTAAATTTAGTGGCGTAAGTTGGTTGGCAAATGATGGTTTTTATTATTCAAGCTACGACAAACCAGAAGGCAGTGAGCTTTCTGCAAAAACTGATCAACATAAAGTGTACTATCATAAATTAGGCCAAGCCCAAAGCGAGGATGCGCTAGTATTTGGCGATACCGCTGAGCAAAAACATCGTTATGTGGGCGCTAAAGCGACCAAAGATGGCCGTTATTTGTTTATTAGTGCTAGCGTATCGACCTCAGGCAATAAATTATTTATTAAAGATTTAACTAAGCCAGATAGCGAGTTTGTTACCGTAGTGGGTAATACCGACTCTGATACCAGCGTGATTGATAACGAAGGCAGCAAGCTATTTTTGGTTACTAACTTAAATGCTCCAAATAAAAAAGTAGTGACGGTTGATGCAAGCAACCCGCAACCTGAAAACTGGCAAGACTTTATTCCAGAAACCGAAAACGTACTTAATGTAACGCTTGGCGGTAACACATTCTTTGCCAACTGCATGGTTGATGCTATCTCTAAAGTGAAGCAGTACAACAAGCAGGGCGAATTGATCCGCGATATTAGTTTACCAGGGGTCGGTACGGCGGGTGGTTTTGGCGGTAAAAAAGAGCAAACTACGCTTTATTACTCATTTACTAACTACAAAACACCCGGCACGACTTACAGCTTTGATGTACAAAGTGGTGAGTCAAAAGTATATCGTAAGTCAGGGATTGATTTTAACAGCGATAAGTATACCTCTGAGCAAGTATTTTATACCTCTAAAGATGGCACTAAAGTACCGATGATTATTACTTACAAAAGTGATATTAAATTAGACGGTAGCAACCCAACTATTTTATATGGCTATGGTGGCTTTAATATAAGCTTAACACCTCGCTTTAGCTCTACAACAGCGGCTTGGCTTGAGCAAGGCGGCGTATACGCAGTGGCAAACATTCGTGGTGGTGGTGAGTATGGTAAAGAGTGGCATAAAGCAGGTACGCAATTGCAAAAGCAAAATGTATTTGACGACTTTATTGCTGCTGCACAATACTTACAAGATAAAAAATACACCTCTAAAAAGCGCCTAGCACTGCGAGGTGGTTCAAACGGCGGGTTATTAGTCGGTGCCGTAATGACCCAGCGACCTGACTTATTTCAAGTGGCGTTACCTGCGGTAGGCGTACTCGATATGCTTCGTTATCATACTTTTACAGCGGGTGCTGGCTGGGCATACGATTACGGTACTAGCGACCAAAGTAAAGAAATGTTTGATTACTTAAAAGGCTACTCGCCAATTCATAATGTAAAAGCAGGGGTTGAATATCCGGCGACGATGATCACTACAGGCGATCATGATGACCGCGTTGTACCGTCGCATTCATTTAAATTTGCAGCAGAGCTTCAAGCGAAGCAAGCGGGCACTAATCCAACGCTTATTCGTATTGAAACCAATGCAGGCCACGGTGCGGGTACGCCAACCAGTAAAATTATTGACCTTTATGCCGACATGTACGGTTTTACGCTTTACAACATGGGCATTAAATCACTTTAATGTGACTTTATAAGCTAACGAAAAGCCGAGTTACTTAAGTGACTCGGCTTTTTTTTATGCTCACTACTTTATTGTATGGGAGAGAACAACCGTTGATAAGTTTTATAAGCGTATTCGTCACTCATACCGCTTAAGTAGTCACAAATAATTCGCATGCCTTGATGGTGTTTTTCGGCTTCTAGGTAAAGTGCTTGCGTGGTTTCGGGTAATAACCGCATTGGATCGCTGGCAAATGCGGTAAACAGTTCAATAAGCAGGTTCTGCCCTTTAAATTCTATTTGTTGCATTTGTGGGTCGCGTATCAAGCGTTGAAATACAAAATGTTTAAGTATTTGTAATACGTTTTCGTATTGCTGATCTAATTTAGCGGTGTGCTTTAAAATAGGGCATTCAAAGGCATCGTTTTGTATGTCTAAATGAATATGAATAATAAAGGTATTTACTAATTCACCAATGGCATCTTTGCGTTCATGTTCGTGCTTTGAAAATAATCGCTCTGTAAGTGATTTAAGTAGCGTATTTAACCAATCATAGTTGAGTGCTTGTAAGTGCGGCAATGCATGGGTTAACCAATCGTCTAGGCTTAACACATCGGTGGCTATGGCATCTTCAAGGTCGTGTACGGCATAGGCAATGTCATCAGCCAGTTCCATAATGGCACTATCGAGAGATTTATAGCGTGTTTTAGCTCGGTATGAATCTACAATATTTTGGCTGGTTAATAATGCTTTATCGTTTTGACTCAGTGGCTCAATGATCCAATTAAATATAGGTGCATCGTCATTGTAAATACCTTTAGCAGGTCGCCAGTCGTCGGCTTTTATAAACGCGCGTTGTTTATCTACTTTGGGAATGTTGTACCACAACTGATCGATAAAACCAGGGTACTTTATAAACCCTAATAATGTGCGCCTTGTTAAGTTCATGCCATAGCCATTACTATAAGGCTCTAGTTTGGCGACTATTCGTAGTGTTTGTGCGTTACCTTCAAACCCGCCATGATCACGCATCATGTAGTTAAGCGCAATTTCTCCGCCGTGCCCAAAGGGCGGATGGCCGATGTCGTGCGCTAAACATAAGGTTTCGAGTAATCCGGTTGATGGAAAATGTTCAAAACGAGGGTGCTGGGCTTTTAAGTGACGTAATATGCCCGTGCCTATTTGCGATACTTCTAAAGAATGGGTAAGACGTGTGCGATAAAAGTCATTTAAACCAATACCCATTATTTGAGTTTTGGCTTGAAGGCGTCTAAATGCTGCAGCATGAATAATTCGAGAGCGGTCTATTTGCCAAGGAGAGCGGTTATCGTTTGGGCGGTGCTTATATTGTTCAATTATTCTATTTTGCCACTGTTTATCCATGTCACAACCTATCTCTATATCTACGACTTTAACGCTTAGTATATTATAAATAACTCACAATAGGCGTATGAATTTTATTCAGTTGTTCGGTATTCGCGTTTATAAAGTGGCTTAGGTATAATGAGTGTTCGTATGTATGTGACTACACCATACATAACTTAGAGTTTAATTGAGATAATACATGTTAAAAACTATTTTTCAGTTGTTGTTAGCCGCCCTTGTTATTTGGGCACTTACTCATCCATTTATACAAACTGATGAGTTTGTTTCAGATGAACAAACACGTGCTGACGACATTAAAAAAGAAAAGAAGAAAGAAAAACCATTGCACAATGTTAAGTTGCCAAAATTCTCAGAATACACCGATGTAAAAGAGAAAAAGCATGCGTTTTTTAACTTCATTAAGCCCCATGTAGAAGCCGAAAACAAAAAGATTTTACAGCAACGTGCAAACATTGAAATTGCGCGCATGATGCTAGAACACGACGAGCCGTTAAGTAAAAAACAAGCGAGCGATATTAAAAAAATACTTAAATTATACCGCTTACCTGAAACCTTAGACACGCTTACACTAACTCAAGCGCTGCGCCGTGTAGATATTATTCCTAAAGAACTTGCCCTAATGCAAGCTGCTAATGAGTCGGCATGGGGTACCTCACGCTTTGCCCGAATAGGCTTAAACTTTTTTGGCCAATGGTGCTACAAAAAAGGCTGTGGCATGGTGCCAAGAAGACGTAATAATGAAGCCGAGCATGAAGTGGCTGCATTTAAATCGGTTCGCGCTGCTGTAACGTCATATTTTAGAAATATTAATACGCATAATGCCTATAAACAATTACGCAGTATACGTGAAGATTTACGCGCACAGCAAAAGCCAATTAAGGCGACTAAGCTAACCCTTGGGCTGATGTCCTACTCAGAGCGTGGTGAAGCGTATATTGAAGAGCTAAATACGATGATCAATCAAAACCGAGCGTACTTTGATGAATAAACCAGTATTAAAATTAGTTACGACTATAGCGACCTGCTTTTTAGCAATAGCGGCAAATAACACCTATGCTAAAGAGTTTGTTATGTCGTATGACGGTTTTTACGACCGTTTAAAAGTAGTAAACAAAGGCGATTTTCAGTATGCCCGCGTAAACTTTTATATTAGCGATATTGGTACTAACGAAGTATGTAGTATCAAAAGCGGGACTATTTTAACTGAAAAAAATGAGTACCCGCTTAATTACACTGACAAAGCGCAACTGTTATTACCGTATGATAAGCAGCTTGATACTGACAAAGCGGTGATTGTGGTTCAGCCTAAAAATCCGGTTCATGATTGTCAGTTAAAGCTTCAAATAGAGGCCAACGAGCTAGAAGGGCTAACCTTTTCAAAGCAATCATTATTAACCATTAATAATGAGCTTGAAGCGCTTTTAACAGACTTGTCGGGCTTTTTTGTTAGCAAACTAATGTGGTTTTTACTGCCTGAGCAAAAAGGGGTGGTTGTTACTTTTAACGCGCCTAAACAATTTGATGATGAGCGCATAACATGCGAAGAATCAGTATGTTATTTTGAAGTAACAGACAGCTGGCAAAACGACACCAAAGTATTGGCTGATATAAACGAGGTAATTAAAGTAACGCCTTGGATCAGTAAGTAATAAAATTAATTGGTTTGATTATAAAGCGGGGTCAGGTTTGACCCCGCTTTTTTATCGTTAAATTAAATAATGGCAGAGGGGCTATTCATGAGTGCGCTTTTTTCATCATGAGTAACAACTTTATTTCGGCCCGTTTCTTTAGCAAGGTAAAGGCGTTTATCAGCTTGCAATAGCAGCTCTTGCATATTTAAATCGCGAATAAGTGCGCTACTTACTCCAGCACTAACAGACAGTGCAATACTATTACCGTTAAAATAAAAGGGATATTGATCAATACTTCTGCATAGCTTTTGGGCTAACTGCCTTGCTTGAGTAAGATTTTTTTGGTTAAGGAAAATAGCAAACTCTTCTCCGCCAATTCGAGCGGTAATGCCTGCTTCAAAAAACAATTCGTTAATATGTTGTGCAATCCACTTTATTGCTTCGTCGCCAGTTTCATGGCCATATTGGTCGTTCACTTGTTTAAAAAGATCGATGTCGAGCATAATTAACGACACTCTGCTGTTAAGCGGTGCAGTGTGGGTTATTTTTTTACATAGGCGGAAAAAGCCTCGCCTGTTTAATAATTGTGTGAGCGGATCGTGATTCGCTAAGTTTATTAGTTTTGATTCTTCATTGGCAAAAGCAATAAACGGCAGAATTAACGCACTGGCTGTGGTTAAAAATAAATGCGAGACCAATAATAGTTGTAACCCTGCGGCTAATTTCGCCTGACTAATTTGGCTAAAGTAGGGTAAAACAAGGAGTACAACTTGCAACAGCATTACTACACTGTGTAGTGAAAAGCAGGCAATTAGTAGTCGTTGCTGTACTTTTGCAACACTGGGGGTTTTGATCATTAAATAGGCCGCGTAGCTAAATAGTACGGCAGTAATGATACTGGTAATAATTTGCCCCGCATCAATGAGATACACAGCAAGTAGCAATGTGCAACATATAGCACAGGCATAATATAAAGGCGTTAGCTTTACTGCAGGCACCGTACTTTGTGGTATTAACCCTAAAATAAGCAGGAGTGGGGTTAAAATAATAAACAGGTAAGCAAAAAAGTAAGTTAAAAGTGGATAGTCAATCACCCCTCTCAAACCAATTAGGGTAATAGCGGTTATAAACGAGCAGCAGGCAGTAGCAAAAAATAAAAAGCTAGGTTGTTTTTTATATGAATACACAGAAAAAAAGAACACTGCAATAAACAAGTTAAGAATAAAACAGAGGCTAATTAATGTGGGTAAATGAAGCATGTTTTAGTTGCTCTTTTAGCTGAATAAGAAATAACGCTTAACTCATTATTAGGTAGTAACACTAAAATAGCAAGGGAGTAAAAAGTATTAACTTTATACTCCCTTGCTACAAACTTAACCCTTTAAGGTCAGTCGTTAAACTAAACTTTTTAATGCGGCATCGATTTCAGAAAAGTGAAAACGGTAATTATTTTCTAATGCTTTTTTAGGCACCACAAATTGGCCGGTTGTAAGTAGATCTGCCATTTCTCCCATTAGAACATTGAGCACAGCTGCAGGCATGGGCATAAAGGCAGGGCGTGACAATGCTTTGCCCAATGATTGGCTAAATTGTTTATTGCTCACCGGATGCGGGGCAGTGGCATTTACAGCACCAGAGATATCTTGATTACGAATCAAAAATAAAATGAGCTGCACCATGTCATCAATGTGGATCCATGACATACCTTGCTCGCCATTGCCAATTGGCCCGCCTAAACAAAGCTTAAATGCAGGCAACATTTTTCCAAGTGCGCCGCCTTTTTTAGCCAGTACAATGCCTGTGCGAAGTAAGCAAACACGAGTATCGTCAGACTCAGCTTTTAATGCAGCGAGTTCCCAATCCCTGCAAAGTTGGTGACTAAATTCATCGTGTGGTTCTGTGTTGTTTTCATCAACTTGGGTTTTACCTTGGCGACCATAATAGCCTATTGCACTGCCTGAAATAAACGTATGTGGCGGTGTATGACACTGATTAATTGCATCGCTTATGGCTTGGGTAATAATAATTCGGCTATCACGTATTTTTGCTTTTTGTTTATCACTCCAGCGTTTATTAACGATAGGTTCGCCGGCTAAATTAATGACAATATCGACCGTATTTAAATCGACATCGTCTAAGCTGCTAACAGCATTTACTCTGTGACCTAACAACACTTTAGCTTTGGTTGGATTTCTACTTAGTACCGTAATGTCGTGGTGGTGCAACAAGAAAGGGCAAAGGTGCCTACCAATCAAGCCCGTGGCGCCTGTAAAAAATATATGCATTGCAACTCCAAAATTATAAATAAAGAGGGATGTTTAAAATTTATACTCCCCAGCTCAACGATTTGCAAATTTATACGTACTAATCATTATTATGATCACCCATAAATATTTAATTCTATTGGGTTTTGCCTTACACTGAAGCCAAATAACAGCAATAGGATAAGAGTATTGGCAAGTTTAACTGGGGTAAATAAAAGCTTAATTATTTTTGCAGCGTTGGTCATTGTATTGGCGGGCATTAAAGCCGCAAGTGCTATTGTTATTCCGTTTATTTTGGCAGCATTCATCGCCATTATTTGTAGCCCACTCATTAATTTTTTTGCTCGCTACCGTATTCCAAAAGGCATAGCGGTGGTGCTTGTGGTGCTTATTATTATGGGCTTAGGTGTTAGCTTAGGCGGTTTAGTGGGGCAGTCGGTTAATGACTTTTCAAAGCAGTTACCTGAATACAAAGCACAGTTAAAAGAAGAATTTGTATGGCTGGTTGATATGGCGTCGCAATACAATATATTAATTAATAAAGAACAAATTTTGTCTATGTTCGACCCCGGTAAAATGGTTGATGTTGCCACCAATATGTTAACCGGCTTAGGTAGCGTAATGGCCAATATGTTTTTAATTATTTTAACGGTTGTTTTTATGCTGTTTGAAGGGCCCATACTTGGCAAAAAAATTCATTTAGCACTAGACGACCCCGACAGCAAAATTAAGCAAATTGACCGCTTTTTAGACTCTATTAACTCTTATTTGGCCATTAAAACCCTAGTAAGTTTAGCCACCGGTGTAATTGCTGGTTTTTACTTGTGGATACTCGATGTTGATTACTTTGTACTTTGGGGCGTATTGGCATTTATGCTTAATTACATTCCTAACATTGGTTCAATCATAGCGGCTGTTCCAGCACTGTTACTGGCGCTTATTACTCAAGGCCCCTTAGTGGCAGGGCTTGTTGGCGCGGGTTATTTAACTATAAACACCGTAATGGGTAATATTGTTGAGCCTAAATATATGGGTAAAGGGTTAGGGCTTTCTACGTTAGTGGTGTTTTTATCGTTAATATTTTGGGGCTGGCTATTAGGCTCTGTGGGTATGTTGTTATCGGTGCCGTTAACTATGATTGTAAAAATAGCGCTAGAAGCCAGTGACGAAGGGCGTTGGTTAGCCACTATGCTTGGCACAGGTGAAGAAACCGTCATTAAATCAGAAGACTAATACCTTACAAAGGCGTGCCTAAGCACGCCTTTAACATTATTAAGTATTTATTAAATTAGCTAAGGCGCTATCTACGGCGTTTATAGCCCCCTCTAAATAGCCAGCCTCCTGCTTTGCAAACTCACTGCCCACAAAATGCACTTTTAACTGTTTGAGCTGCTCGCTAAGCCCTGAAAAATTAAATTCAGGATGCTGCGATACACCTAGTTGGTCATCCTTGTTGGCCACAAATTCATCCTCAGCCCAATCTTTTATCGTGCAATCAGTGGCAGTATAAGCCTGCTCACCATAAAAATAGCCAAGCTGATCAAGGCAGGCTTGGGTTAATTGCTCGCGAGTTACTTGACTTCGCTGTAAGTAAGGCACGCCAATAAAGCCAAATAGAGCAGGGTGAGCATGATCACTTGCTGACGCATCATGTATTTCTACTAACGGGCCAACACGGCTAAAACATTGCCCAGATAAGTTTTTATCTCGCCAAAAAGCGTGCTCAAAGGTGGCAACAAATTTTGCTTGGCCAGCCATCCACGTCGGCACCGACGTTAAACGCTGAGTTAAAACATTATCAGCCCATAAATGCGGGGTTAAATGCTGGCCGATCATTCTAGGGGGTAACGCAAACAGTAACTGATCGCAAGTAAAGTGCTGCGTACTCCCTTGGTAATTAGCGCTTATATGCCAGCCATCGGAGAGCTTTTTTACTTCGCTAACAGCGTGCTCTAATTTAACGGTGTTTGGGTCAAGCTGCTGATAAAGCGCATTAATAAGCTGGGTCATGCCGTTTTGTATTCTAAATAGCTGCATTTCACCCGCCCCTGCAATTTGCTGGGCAGGGGCAGTATGCGATGCTTGATACAACACATCGCCTTGGGTGTATTGCTCAAACACAGGGATGTTTAAAGCAGCAACTAACTGTTGAATATTAGGCTGGTGCGGAAATATCCAGGTAGGGCCCAAATCATGGCCAATGATGTTGTTAGTTGCCAAAAAGTGAGAGGCAATTCGGCCACCCAAATTGGCTTTGGCTTCTAATAATAAAAACGGAATATTTCGCTTTTTTAGGTTGTAAGCGGCATATAAGCCCGCTAAGCCACCACCAATAATAACCACAGGTTTATGCATTTTAAAATCACTTTAGCTAAATCAATCTACTGGTAGGTAGTTTGTGGTTTTTATGCAGATTTGTCAAAACGTTTTATGGGCTGAGTGAGTAAGCTTTAGTGTGCACTCATACTCAGGAAAATGAGCGACGCGCGTATAGTATGCTAATTAGCACTACTTAAAAGAATAAAACTTAATGATAGCAATGTGTTAGCTAATTTGTTAAAACTATATGTAGTAAAAAAAATAAGCGCAGCGCTGGTAGAGATATACGCGAGTCGCGCAATATAAAATTGTTAGCTGCTTTTGGAAAGAATCATGGATGTAATAGATATAAAAACATTTATCCCAAGTAAGGACTTCGAAATTTCAAAGTCTTTCTACTTGGAAATTGGATTTAAATCAGAGTACGTAACCGACGATCTCACACTTTTTGAAAACGGTGATTGTCTTTTCTTTTTGCAGCGCTTTTACAATGAAGATTTTGCCAAAAATTTTATGTTGCAAATCTGCGTTTCAGACATCTACGAAGCATATGAGTTATGCTCTAAATCCGAACACAAAACAAAGATTACCCCAATCCAACAAGAAGCTTGGGGTAAGATCTTTTATTTATGGGGGCCAGTGGGTGAACTGTTGCATATCACGCAGCTGAGCAGCTAACAAAACGCTGTTGTGGCTCCATTTGGTCGCTGGGACGCTAACACGTGGGTTGACTCGCTTCGCTCGGATTTTAGCCCATGAGCTTATTATTCAATAAAAATAATGTAGACACCCAATTTAAAACAAAAAATAGAAAACACCCATTAAAAGTGTTGATATTTTATAGACTTAAACAATTTTTGTTAATCTTTCTATGCAGTGCGGCAAGACATTACAAACAGCAACCGTCCTCATGATCGTTTATGATGCAAATCAAATTTAAGTACAAGTAGTTCTGTTTCAATGGAGATGAAGAGTGATATTAGTTTTGTTTTTTATGTTTATATCTTTTTTTAGATGGTGTTATCTTTACTTCATCTTAGTTAAGTTAAAAAGAAATAGAGCAACGGCTATCAGGATCGATATTGTAATATTATTGGTGCAAGTATACGTGGCAGTCTGTATTGAAAACTCGACTTATTTTTTATCGGATTCTGGGTTTGTTTTTGTTCTCATCGCAATGGTTGAAAGTATGGTGCTCAGGAAGAAATCATTAGATTAGTAGCAAGATCGTTCCTAATTTTTCAGAAGCTGAAGTAATTTCACTTAAGTCTCAGACGACTAAGGCAATATTTAAACATAGTGTGGTTGGCAGTAATTAAATTTCCGCACTTGTTCTGTTAACTTAAAACGACATTGATGCCACTAAAGTTAACCAAGAAAATTAAACTATAAAACTTTTTAAAAGATAAAAATGACAGGACTAATTTATCAGTGAGAATGATTGATAGAGTTTATGTCTGAAAATAATCCTTTTATGAAGAACAATTAACAACAGAGTAAAGTTGATGCATGTTTCGCTAAAGCCAGTATTCGTTAATAGGATAAGATGAGTGAGGGAATATACATTCAGTTAGTTGCTATTCTGGCAGCTTTAGGCTGGACCTTTTTACAGGTTTGTTGCCTGTTTATCGCTACACAATGTGTTTTTGGAATTGTGAATTTGGGATCTAATAGCTCAAGTATTCGTGAGAAAATATTACTGCATGCTGTTACGGGAGCTTTTTACTCTTTGTTTATTCTGCCATTTATTTCGTTAGGGATGTTTTACTTTGCCACGATTAATATTCAAGGCTGGTATGAGCTCAAACCGTCAATTTGGGTTTTTGTAACTTGGTGCGTCGGGTTGTTTATGTTCTTTTTTTTCATATCCTTAACGGAATGGTTGTGCGATCTAGTGAAAATAAACAAAAGAAACGTATGAATAACGATAATTAATATTAAATCAGCCCTTAATTTTGTACTTTCAAATGCTTTCTAAGTGGGTTTTATTCAGTATAAATTATAAATAGTGTCTAAGCGCATTCTTATTAAACTTTATCAGCTGTTTATGCTTTTGCTGCTATCTTTATTTATTACTAGTTCAAGTCGCAAATAATACAAACTAGAATAAGGGTAAAAAACTAAAATGACTCAAAATAATAAAATTAACTATATTGAAATTCCTGCACAAAATATTGCAGCTACAAAGGCTTTCTTCAGTACGGTGTTTGGCTGGTCATTTGTAGATTATGGCCCAGAATATTGTAGTTTTACCGCGCAAGGGGTTGATGGTGGTTTCTTTAAATCTGATTTAGTTGTTTCTACTAAAAACGGAAGCCCGTTAATTGTGTTATACAGTAATGACCTTGAAGCGACTCAAAATAAAATTGAAAAAGCTGGAGGCAAAATAATTAAGCCTACATTTTCATTTCCCGGTGGTAGACGATTTCACTTTAGCGACCCTAATGGAAATGAATTTGCGGTATGGTCAGAGTAATCACATAACAAAGTATAAAAACTAACAAAAATGCAGCCTTTGAGGCTGCACTTTTTAAAACACTAATAAACTGAACTCTAAATTACCAAGCCACAGCACACATCGCTTACCTATGAGCTAATTAAAGAGCCGTTTTAAGCTGCTGAATAAATTGCTCGGTCATGGCTATTTCACATTCTTTGTAGGTAACAACGGCTTGTTGTGCATTAGGTTGTTTTAGCATGTAGCGCCATTGGCAACTTCTTTGAATGTAATTGTCTTTAGCGTTAATACTTAGTTTAAATAATGACAAAATTTGGGTGTTGCCGGTTTCGCTTTCTAATGCAGATAGTTCAAAGGTACGCTTTTGGATCCAGCTATCTTGTTCTTGCTGTACTCTATTTAATTTGGCATCTAAACATTGTGTATATGCTTTGATTTGTTCGGGTAGGGCGTTTTTTTCAAGTGTGCATTCTAGCGGCGCTGCAACGCTTGGAACAGCCCAAGCAAATAACAGAGCTAGAGTAAAACAAAGAATATAGTTATTTTTTTTCATGGTAATTAAACTCGAGAATAAATTTTGCGCCGCCCAAACGTTGCGACTGAGAAATAGTTAACAACCCGTGATACGACTTCACCAAGTCAGATACAATCGCCATGCCAACACCATGACCACTTTCGTAAGTATCAAGGCGAGTACCGCGTTGAAGCAATGACTCGCGTTTGTCTGGTTGAATACCCGGGCCGTCATCACAAATACTAATGCTAAGTGTTTTAGCTTGTGAAACGTCAATACTTACTTGGGAGCGACAGGCCTTGCAGGCATTATCTATTAAGTTACCTAATAACTCCATTAAATCGGTTTTATCGCCTAAAAAGTAATCTTTATCACTCACTTTGCAATTAAATATGATGTCTTTATCGCGATAAACCTTACCCATTGCACTTAAGATAGAGTCGATAACCGGTTTGATGGGGGTTTGCTTTTTCCATGTATCGGAAGCCCCAGTAGCAGCACGCTTTAATTGGTGCTCGATCATCACATTAATTCGGTCAAGTTGTTCTTGTGCGTCGGCATCGTTGGCCAGTGGGCTTGATTTTAATACAGCTAACGGCGTTTTAAGTGCATGTGCTAAATCACTGAGTGAGGCTCTGTAGCGCTCTTTTTGGCGCTGCTGCGACTCTAACAATAGGTTGAGGTCGGCTTTTATTGTTTGTAGTTCAACGGGGTATAAGCCTTTAATTTCTTGAATATCGCCTGATTCAATAGCTTTTATTTCTTTATCTAGGCGCTGCAGCGGCCTTGCACTCCAAATAAAACCAATAGCCATTAACCCTGCAATGGCAATGCCCATTATAAACATCCAATCGACTAAGGTTTGTTTAAACCCGTCCATTAAACGCAGTAGGGCATCGTTGCGTTTTAATAAAATAAATCGTGCTTGTTCTGACTGGTCAATATTATTAAGAATGACCGTTAAGCTTAACTGCCAATAGGCGGTGTTGTTATAAACCACGCGTCTAAAATCTGCGGCACCGGCTTTGGGCTCTATATATTGGGGAACAAAGTTAACGTTAACCGCAGACTCAGAATGCCAAATAGGCACATCGTCACGGTAAATCATGGCATAAGTATCAGAATTTAAGTTGTTGAGTTCGGGGGTTAAAATAGAGCTGGGCATAATAATACCACGCTCGGTAAAATCAACCTCGGAGATGAGTGAATACAGGTGCGCTTCGAGGTTTTTTTCGGTGGCATCAACAAGTGACGCGTAATACGCCTTACCTATGGAGTAAAACAAAATGGGTAAGGCGACTAATAAAACAAAGACAAGGATAAATCCTTGCCTTATTTTTAACGAAATTTGCGGTGCTACCACTGGCTTTTAAGCCTGTAACCACGCCCACGTAGTGTTTCTACTGGGTTAAGCACACCGTCTGGGTCGAGCTTTTTACGTAAACGCAATACAAACACTTCAATGACGTTTGAATCAAGATCGAAATCTTGGTCATAAATATGTTCTGTTAACTCAGACTTTGAAATTACTTTTTGCGGGTTAACCATTAAGTATTCAAGTACTTTATATTCGTATGCGGTTAAGCTTAGCTCTTTGTCGTTTACCCACACTTGTTGTGAACGCGTATGAATTTTAATAGGGCCGGCTGTCATTTCTGGGTTTGCTTTACCTGCACTTCGACGAATAAGCGCATTACAGCGAGCAATGAGTTCTTCAACATGAAATGGCTTAGTTAGGTAGTCGTCAGCGCCCGCATCGAGGCCTTCAACTTTGTCTTGCCAGCGATCGCGCGCCGTTAAAATTAAAATAGGGATAGTGATCCCTTGGGCGCGGGCTTTGTTTATAAGCTCTATACCATCTATTTTAGGCAGGCCTAAATCAACCACTGCCATGTCTAAAGGGTATTCTGTTATATGAAAAAGGCCCGCTTCGCCATCGTGACATAAATCAACACTGTAACGCTCTTTTTCTAATGCATTGCGCAGATTATCTGCCAAATGTAAATCATCTTCTATTACTAAAATTCGCATTGGTTAATCCTTTTTCACTTCGCCAGTTTTTTTGTTTATCTTCAAATCGACGACGTGGCCGTCAGCTTTTAAAATTCGTACTGTATAAAATTGTGTTTCTTCTGAAATTTTTAATGTTGTACCGTCTGTGGTTTGCTTTGCAAGTATTACTGCTTTCTTTTTGCTTATCTCAATTTTATCGGGTGTGCTGTTAGTATTATTTGCATGGGCAACATTAGCCAAACAAAAAACAGCAATTAAATTGAGTGTTAATAATACACGCATTACGAAACTCCTAGAACATACCTGCTTAGCCTAAAAAACTAAGCCACTAAAATTTAATTACTCTATTGAGTATTTAAATTTTTATAAGACAAAGTCTAATTAAAAATGAGTGAACAAACCCTGAATTACTGGTTGCAGTTAAACAAGGGAACTCACGTTAATGTTAAGCAGGGAACACTTTTTTGAATGGTTTAACAATTGAGTTTTCATATACGCCACCCGCAACATAAGGATCATCTGCGGCCCATTCTCTGGCATCTTCTAAAGAGTTAAATTCAGCAATCACTAAAGAGCCAGTAAAGCCCGCATCTTGAGGGTCTTCACTATCAACCGCTGGAAGGGGTCCGGCTGTTAATAGTCGACCTTCGTTTTCTAGCGTTTGTAAACGTGCTAAATGAGCAGGGCGAGCAGCTTTTCTGTGCTCTAAGCTGTTCTGGACGTCCGTTGAATAAATCATATACAACATAAAAATACTCTCAAAACTTGTTAAATTTAATTAACTGCATACTAGCATAGCGTTGATAAATGGTGAATTAAAAGTGTTTATGGCGATGTTTACAGCAAGAATGTTTTTTTACGCGGTAATTGCTTGAAAAGCGTTGTGTAACACTGGTAGAGTCCCTTGGATAAGATAAATAATAACAAGGTTATTACATGAGTGAAAATAGAGAGCACTTTAGCTCCCGCTTAGGATTTATATTAGCAGCGGCGGGTTCTGCTGTGGGCATTGGTAACTTAGTAGGCTTTCCAGTTTCTGCGACTAAGAATGGTGGTGGTGCATTTTTGCTCGTCTATGCTTTGTTCGTCGCATTCATTTGTTTACCCGTCATGATGGCCGAAATGGCTATGGGTCGCCACGCACAAAAAGATCCTCTTGGTGCATACAAAGCGTTAGCCAATAACGATAAGAAATGGAAGTTTGCTGGCTTTTTAGCCGTGTTAACGCCATTTATGATTGCCGTTTTTTACATGGTGATCACGGTGTGGATTTTTGGTTACTTAAGCCAAACCGCGCTGGGTAATTTAGATATGCTGGCAAACCCTGGACACTTTGGTGAGTTTATAAATAGCTATACTGTGTTTGGTTATATGGCGCTGGTAGTGGTTATCGTTAACCTAATTCTGGTCGGTGGCGTAAAAGACGGCATAGAAAAAGCAGCTAAATTTTTAATGCCAGCTTTATTTGTCATGCTTATTATATTGGTGGGTTACGTACTCACTCTTGATAACGCCATGGCCGGTGTTAAGTACTACATTATTCCTGATTTTAGTAAAATGAATGCCAGCGTGCTGAATGGCGCATTGAGCCAAGCGTTTTTCTCATTGTCGTTAGGTATGGGTATTTTAATTACCTATGCATCTTATATCTCGAAAAAAGATGACATTGTGGGCAGTGCGAAAATGGTTGCCATTACCGACTCATTAGTTGCCTTTGTTGCAGGCTTAATGGTGTTACCGGCTATTTTTAGCTTTGACCCAAATACCGATCCAACAAAGTTATCTGACTCGTCAGTTTCAATGATTTTTGTGTACTTACCAAAAATCTTATTAGCGTTACAACACGATATTGGCTATTTTGGTGCATCAGCCGTGGCATTTATTTTCTTCTTATTGGTATTTTTTGCTGCGATCACATCATTGGTATCTATTGTAGAAGTGCCGACTGCCACACTCAGCGACCGTAAAGGCATTAGCCGTAAAAAAGCGCTAGGCATACTTACCTTATCAACCGGTGTATTAACCATTATGTGTATTATGTCGTTTGGTATGATTGACAGCCTAACTACTTTTACTAGCTACGGCAGTGGTAACAAGAGCTTTTTTGATATTGTATATGACGTGTTCTACGACACTATTTTACCACTCAATGGTTTAATGGTGTGTTTGTTCGTAATGTATAAATGGAAGAAGGTTCGTTTAAGTGAAGAGCTAAGACAAGGTTCGCCTAATTATGCGAATAGCTTTATGGAAAAGTACGTTAACTTTTCACTACAAACATTTATCCCCGCGATTTTACTGCTTATTTTTGTAAATACCGTTGCGACCAAGTTTTTTAATATCAGTATTTTTGGTTTTTAATTAAAAACTAATTTAATAAAGCCGCGCTTGTCGCGGCTTTTTTATTGCGGTTAGTTAATTCAGTGCACCCGAATCTAAGTAGTCACCAATCCCTAGGGTAAACATCCAAATGCCCCATAAGCTGTGCTCAATAACACAGGCAAAAGTTGAGCGGCTTTGCGCGTAGGTATAGGCAAACAGTAAGCCACCGACAAACGCTAAACTAACAGCTATCCAATTGGCGTAAATAATATGTGCTAATGCAAATACACTGGCGCTGATAATTATACGTAGCCATTTACTGGGCATAATGCGCTTATAGCGATGAAAAAAATACGTTCTAAATATTAACTCTTGCGGGATCACCGACAACAAAGGGTAGAGCAGCAATAGCATCAGCCAATCGGTGAGGTTTTCACGCGGTAAAGTAAACCAGTGTCCTTGGTAGAGTAGGTTGTAAAACACCCCTGAAAATAACGCGCCAATAAAGAAAAAGCTAAACATACGGCGCTTCACAGCAGAAAACTGCCCCAAACTGGTTAATCTAAAGCGCTTAAAGTGAATGTCGTTTAGTAGCAGCATACAGCACACACTCATTAAAATGATCAGTGCTGGAATAAGCCAGTTAGATAAATACTGGCGAATATTAAAGCCAATTAAAGGCAGGATGATAAAAATAAAGGTAAATTCAAACCAGCGGTATTGATTAGCGTTCACGTTTGCTCACGGTGATTTTTATTTCACCTTAGCAAGCGATTAAGTCATCTTTATGACTATAAAACAGCCAAGCTGATTATATTTAACGCCACTCATTACCCCTTATGCACTTTGGGCTTGGTTAAGGTTGACTTACCTCCTTGTAACCCTTAGCCTGCCTGCTTTTATTTTTACATCATTGTATTGCCACGCTAGTTGGCTAAAGCCAGCGCGTGTATTTAGGAGCAAAAAATGAATAAGGCAGAACTTGTTACAGCCATGGCACTCACGAGCGAGTTAACAAAAAAAGACGCACAAGCTGCGTTAACCAGCTTACAAAAAGTGATTACAAAGTCGCTGTCTGAAGGCGATCAGGTACAAATTTCAGGCTTTGGTACTTTTGCACTTAGTTACTACCCAGCGCGTACTGGTCGTAATCCACAAACTGGTGCAGCGATTGAAATAGAAGGGGCTAATAAAGCCGTATTTAAACCAGCAAAAGCGTTAAAAGAGCGCCTTTAATTTAAAATTTTAGTGCCTGTAAGTTCGCTTTTCCCCCAAAAGCTACTACGTAGCTTACAGGCTCTTTGCATTATTACCTTTGCCTGTAGTATCTGCAATCAGTGTAAATAATTTACATTACTTGTTTATTACCTTTTATAAAATCTTATTATATTCAGCGTGTTATGTTTGGTATGTGATATGCAAATACGGTTATGTATTGAATGAAATAAGGAGTATTTAATGAGTAACTTACATAACAGTAATCGTTTAAAAGGTAAAAAAATTGCCATTTTAGCCACCGATGGATTTGAGCAAAGCGAGTTACTCTCGCCACAGGCTGCATTACTTGAGGCGGGCGCCGATATAGATGTTGTTTCTATTAAAGAAGGGCAGATCACCGCATGGGATGAAGACAAGTGGGGTGAAAAAGTTGCTGTTGATAAATTAGCTGCCGATGCAAATGCCGCTGACTACGATGCACTTTTACTGCCGGGTGGTTTGTTTAATCCCGATAGCTTACGTCAAAATACAGATGCCAAAGCGTTTGTTGATGGCTTTTTTGGCGCAGAAAAAAACAAACCCGTGGCCGCTATTTGCCACGCGCCGTGGTTATTAGCTGAAATTAATAAGCTCAGAGATAAAAAAGTGACTTCTTTCCCTAGTATTAAAAGCGATTTAATTAACGCCGGAGCTCACTGGGTAGATCAAGAAGTGTGTGTTGATAACGGCTTAGTCACTAGCCGCAGCCCTGCAGATTTAGATGCATTTAATGCAAAATTTATTGAAGAAATACTCGAAGGTAAGCACCAAGCGCATTAGCTGTGGGCTTTTAAATAGAAAAGGGCATATTACATGCCCTTTTTTATTGATAATGATAAAACACAGCTTGCTATTAAAGTGCAGTAGCGGCTTTCATATCGCTTACAAATGTTTTTAGCTGCGTGGTCATTGCATCTAAATCATCTAAGTTTGCTTCAATAATTTTTACCACAGCAGAGCCCGAAATAGCCCCCGCAGCACCGGCTTTAAGTGCCGCTTTTACATCTTCAGGCGTTGAAATACCAAAGCCTAATAACGCAGGCGCACTGTGGTACTCTTGCAAACGCGTAACCACATGGGTTGCTGGCATTTGTGCTTTGGTGTCTGTACCTGTTACCCCAGCACGAGAAAGCAAGTAGGTGTAGCCACGGCCGTATGATGCACATTCACGCAGGGTATCGTCACTGGCGTTCGGTGTAGCGATAAAAATCGGGTCGATACCATTGGCCATGGCGGCTTTTCTAAACATTTTAGACTCATGTAATGGCACATCAGCCACTAAAATAGAGTCAACACCCACAGCTTTTGCATCGGTGTAAAACTTTTCTAAGCCACGTTTAAATATTAAGTTTGAATATAATAACAAACCAATTGGAATGTCGGCGTTATATTCACGGATCTCTTTAATAATATCAAAGCAGTCTTGCGTATTAATATGCACGTTTAAGGCACGAATATTGGCTTTTTGAATGACAGGGCCATCGGCAATCGGGTCGGAAAAAGGAATACCTAATTCAAGCCCGTCAGCACCGCCATCAATTAAGCTTTTAATAATTTCGATGCTTTGCGCTTTACCTGGATCGCCAATGGTTACAAACGGTACAAAAGCACCCTGGTTTTGCTCTTTAAGCGCGGCAAACATTTGTCCATAACGGTCAGTTTTTACGTGGCTCATAGTTGACCTTCCTCTGATAATACCTTGTGTACGTGGGCTAAGTCTTTGTCGCCACGACCACTTAAATTAATAACAATGATACTGTCTTGCGTTTGCTCTTCTGCATATTCGAGGGCATAGGCTAGCGCATGACTTGATTCAAGCGCAGGAATAATCCCTTCATGTTTAGCCAATGCTTGAAAGGCATCAAGTGCTTTGGTGTCGGTAATACCGACATATTGAGCACGGCCAGTTTCGTGCAAAAAGGCATGTTGAGGGCCAACTGCGGGGTAATCTAGTCCCGCCGATACAGAGTAAGACTCTTCAATTTGGCCATCTGTATTTTGCATAATATAAGTGTAAGTACCGTGCAAAATACCTTTTGTTCCTTTACAGATAGTTGCGCCATGTTCGTGCGTGTCTAACCCTTTACCTGCAGGTTCAACACCAATGAGTTTAACGCTTGGCTCATCAATAAAATCGGTAAACATACCAATTGCGTTAGACCCACCGCCTACACACGCAATAACCGCATCAGGCAAACGGCCTTCGGCTTTAAGTACTTGTTGTTTTGCTTCTTCACCAATTATTTTTTGATATTCACGTACAATAGTCGGGAATGGGTGAGGGCCCGCTGCAGTACCTAAAAGGTAATGAGCCTCTTGATAATTGGCTGACCAATCACGCAGTGCCTCGTTAACCGCATCTTTTAATGTGCCCGAGCCTGCAGTTACTGGAATAACTTCAGCGCCCATTAGCTTCATTCTAAATACATTTGGTTGTTGGCGTTCAACATCTTTTGCACCCATATAAATGCGGCATTTTAGTCCAAGTAACGCACAGGCAAGTGCAGTGGCTACACCATGTTGGCCGGCGCCTGTTTCAGCAATCACTTCTTTTTTACCCATACGTTTGGTAAGCAGTGCTTGGCCTAAAACTTGGTTTGTTTTGTGCGCACCACCGTGGAGTAAATCTTCACGCTTTAAGTACAGTTTTACTTTTGGGTTTTTAACTAAGTTACGCGTTAAAGTAAGCGGGGTAGGACGACCTGCATACTCGTTAAGTAATTTACTTAGTTCTGCCTGAAATTCAGGATCTTTCTGTGCTTTATTAAATTCGTTTTCTAACTGCTTAAGCGCAGGGACAAGCAGTTCGGGTACAAACATACCGCCAAACTCGCCAAAATAAGCTGGATTTTGCATTTTAACCTCAATAATTTCTGATACTTGTAAAAGCATGATGTAGTTTGTTTGCACACTTTTTACCTGGAGACTCTTCAACACCTGAATTTAAATCAAGCCCAAGAGCACCTTGAAAAAGTGCATCGCATATATTGTCTGGGTTTAAGCCGCCAGCAAGCATAAATGGGGTCGTGGCATCGCGAAGTACCGACCAATCAAATGTTTTGCCTGTGCCGCCAGCTTGTGAATCACTGTGAGTGTCGTATAAATGGCGATCGGCTCCTGTAATAGGTTGAGGCAAAGCATCTTTGATGGCCTGTGCTTTCCATATTTCACAATGACGTGGTAGTTCATTACGTAACGATGCAATGTAATGTTCATCTTCTTGGCCATGTAATTGAACAGCAGACAGTTTTAGTTGTTTAGCGTGCTCAGCAACCTCTGCTATGGCGGCATTAACAAACACCCCAACAAATTTTAAAGGGGCACTTTGGCTGATTTCTTTGGCGCAATCTAAATCGACAAAGCGCGGTGATTTTGGATAAAAAATTAATCCGCCATAAAGGGCACCGTTGTCGTAAGCCGCAATGGCATCTTGATTACGGGTTAATCCACAAACTTTGTTTTCGCCTAGAATTACGCGGCGACACGCTTGTAATAAATCAGCCTCAGCCATTAATGAGCTGCCAATTAAGAATCCATTACATAAAGGCGCTAAACGCTTTACATCTTGATGGGTATAAATACCTGACTCTGAAATAACCACTTTATCGTTAGGAATAAGCTTACGTAGTCGTTCGGTTGTGGCTAAGTCGGTGCTTAAATCGCGCAAGTCACGATTATTAATCCCAATTATTTGTGCATTGAGTGCCAGTGCACGATGCACTTCTTCTTCGTTACTCACCTCAGTTAGTACCGACATATTTAACGAATCGGCGACGGCATGAAGCGCTTTATACTGCTCATCGTCAAGCACTGATAGCATCAGTAAAATAGCGTCACCACCATAAATACGTGCCATATAGACTTGGTATTCATCAATAAAAAAGTCTTTACAAATAAGTGGCTGCTCTACTTGGCTGCGCACAAACGCAAGGTAATCAAAGCTACCCTGAAAGTACTTTTCGTCAGTTAATACACTCATACAAGTGGCATACTGCTTATACGCTTGGGTGATTTCTGTTAAATCAAACGGCTGACGAATTAACCCTTTAGAAGGCGATGCCTTTTTACACTCTAAAATAAACTGCGTGCCAGGTGCTGCTAACGCTTGATAAAAGCTACGCTCAGTCGGTTCAGCTTGATGCTTAAAGCTCTCAAGTGGGCGTGCCGCTTTGCGTTCAATGAGTTCTATTTTTTTATCGGCAATAATTTTGTCTAATACATTAGCCATGACTTACCTCAATAATTGCATTTAGTGTGTCCATGGCCTTGCCTGAACGTAATAATGAGTGTGTTATTTGTGCACCTTGTTTTAACGATTGTGCTTGGCCAGTTAAGTACAGCAATGCAGCAACGTTAACAATAATAGCGGCGTTATGTGCCTCGCTACCTTTGCCCTGTAAAATGGCAAGGCTGGCGTTTGCATTGTATTGTGGGCCTTCACCGGCTAATTGTTCAAGTGAATAGTTTGCAAGGTCAAAATCACTAGGGTTGAGTGTGTATTGGGTGATTTTGCCGTTATCCAGCTCAACAACCTGTGTTGGGCCATGCAAGGCAATTTCGTCGGTGCCAGAGCCGTGAACTATCATAGCGCGTTTAGTGCCCAGAGTATGAAGAGTTTGCGCCATAGGTAGGCACAAAGATTCATCGTATACCCCGAGTAATTGAACATCTGGAGCAGCGGGATTAGCTAGCGGCCCAAGAATATTAAAAATAGTACGGGTTTTTAAAGTGGTTCTAACGTTCATCGCATGGCGCACGCCGCTGTGATAGTGCGGTGCAAATAAAAAGGTAAAATTTGTATGTTCAAGGCATTTAGCCGCTTGCGTGGGAGTCATATCAATATTGATCCCCAAGGCTTTGAGTAAATCAGCAGACCCTGAGTTACTCGATACACTGCGATTGCCATGTTTTACCATATTAACACCGGCAGCGGCTGCCACAATTGCCGCGGTTGTACTGATATTGATAGTGTTTGAACCATCGCCACCGGTACCACAGCTATCGGCAAGTTGAGTTTTAATGGTTGTAAATGCCACGGCGTTTTCACGCATTGAGGCCGCAGCACCGGCGATTTCATCGCTTATTTCACCTTTCATTTTAAGGCTAATTAACAGTGCAGAGAGCTCAATATCGCTCATATTCCCTTGCATTATTTGATCAAAAAGTGTTTTTGCTTGTGCATAGCTCAATGATTGCTTGGCAATAACGTGCTCAATAGCCTGTTGAACATTAAGCGAGTTTTGTAATTGTGTAGTCATAATGTTCCCTTTATTTGGCACGCGTTAAATAGGCAACGCTTTGCTGTAGCAGCATAGCGCCATTGGGCGTTAAAATAGATTCTGGGTGGAATTGATAACCCAGCGCAGTGTCTTGATGATGATAAATAGCCATTGGAATATCTTGATACTTTGCAATAACCGCTAAGTTATCAGGTACTTTTGTGGCCATTAATGAGTGATAACGCGCCACTGGTATAGTGCTTCCCATTCCGTTAAACACCGGGTGATCGTCTAACTCAATTATTGATGATTTACCATGTACGGTTTCACCAGCATGACCGATTACTCCGCCATAACTTTGTGTTAGTGCTTGTTGGCCTAAACAAATGCCCAGCATCGGGAATTTACCTTTGCACAAGCTAATCAACTCCATTAGGCAACCCGCATCACTGGGTGCCCCTGGGCCTGGCGATAAAACCAGTAATACCTGCTTATGCTCTGCCTGCATTTTGTTGAATATTACTTCAGCGCTAATGTTATTTCTGTAAACAACTAACTCAGCACCTAGCATTGTTAGTTCATCAACAAGGTTATAGCTAAATGAGTCAAAGTTATCTAAAAAGTAAATTTTAATAGGGTGTGCTTCACTCATTTTATACAGCCTCATATGTCGATTTAATCGCGGTGATCACCGCCTGTGCTTTAGCGCGGGTTTCGTTAGCCTCTGACATTGGGTCTGAATCAAACACAACCCCAGCGCCAGCTTGCACATAAGCAATATTATTTTTAACAAAGGCTGCACGAATAACAATACAGCTATCCATTGCACCATCACCAGTTAAATAGCCAACTGCGCCGCCATAACTGCCGCGGCGTTTCCCTTCGGTTTGGCGCACAAGCTCTGCAGCTCTTACCTTTGGCGCGCCCACTAATGTGCCCATGTTCATACAGGCTTGATAAGCATGTAGGGCATCTAGTTCGGGTTTTAATTTACCCACCACGCGCGACACTAAGTGCATTACTTGTGAGTAACGGTCTACTTTTAAAAGCTCTTTGGCATGGCGCGTACCCGGTACGCTAATGCGGGCTACATCATTACGCGCTAAATCAACCAGCATTAAATGCTCTGCACGTTCTTTTTGATCGTTTCTAAGTTCAAGCTCAATACGGCTATCTAAATCAGGGTTGATTTGTCCATTAGCAAATTTGCCGCGAGGGCGTGTGCCGGCAATCGGATAAACCTCGACCTGTTGAGACTGAACTTCGTATTTAAGCGCGGACTCAGGAGATGCGCCAAATAATGAGAAATCTTCATCGCGCATGTAAAACATATACGGACTAGGGTTTTGTTTTTTTAGCTGGCTGTAGGCATGTAAAGAGTCAGGGCAGGGTAGTGAGAAGGTACGAGAAGGCACCACTTGAAAAATATCGCCATCGACTATGTGTCGCTTGAGCTTAATTACTTGCTGGCAGTATTGCTCATCACTAATATCAACACTCACTGGGCAGTCGCCAGTTTGGCTCGGTGCGCTAAAGTCAGCAGCGTGGTCGCATAATGTATTCAAGCGCTCTAATTGTTTGCCTACTTCAAAGCAGTTTGCATGTACATCAGGGCCATTAAATACGTTACCAATTAATTCCGTTGTTTGTTTTTGATGATCAATAACAACCAGTGTTTCTGCTAAATAAAAAACATAGTCTGGACAGGTGTTTTCCCCGTCGGGTACATCGCTTAGCTGTTCAAAATTAGCCACCATGTCGTAGGCAAATACGCCGCCTAAAAACACCGAGAATGGATTGTTGGTGGTACTTTTAATGCTATTTAAACAGCTGCGTAATGCACTAAAAGCGTTATCTGCAATCAGCTTACTGGCTTGGTCAATGGTGTCATCTACTGGGTGATACTCCAGTGTTAATGTGGTATCGGATAACTGTGATGCGCAGTTTTTTACATTAGCTTGTAAATAACTGAGTAACTGCTGACCATTATTTGATTGTGCTGTTATGCTCACTTGATTGCCTTGGCAGACAATACGCAGTGCACAATCAACGAGTATTAAGCTTTTTACGCTATCTTTAGAATCTATCTCTGCAGATTCAAGTAATAGTGAGTTAGGTTTATCAAGTGCGGCATACAATGCAAGTGGGCTACTTATGTAGTCTCGTACTTGCGTTATGCTGGTCACTTCACCTGGTGTTGTTGTTATATGACTAAAAATCAAACCTCATCCCCTAAAAAAAATAAAACCCCGCAATGCTAAGCAGTGCGGGGTTTGAATAACGATGTCTAAATTATAGATAGACCATTACCGTCCCGCTATGCCAGGCGCCACCACCAATGATGTGTAAGAGTATTTACGTTATTCATGTTTTTAATTCCTGTTAATCTTGTATTGCAAAATTTAGTGATAAAAAAACCCGCATGGTAGCGGGTTAGAATTTTTTGTTTAGACACGACAATTCATCACCCTTGATTTTAAGAGTGCCACCACCAAATGATGTTGTGAATTGTATTTTTCATTGTTGTTAATTCTTTAATGTCTAAAAGTGGCTACAGTAAAACGTATCAACTGCTTTTATGTCAAGTGTTTATTTAAAACAATTTAGTTAAAAAACTTGTTATACTGGGTGAAACACCGTTAAACCCTAAATTTAAGTAGTTTTCATTTGATAAAATACGACCTACATAGTCACACCACGCACTCAGACGGCCATTTAACCGTTGAGGAATTATTAGCGCGAGCAGTCGATAAAAATATTGATGTATTTGCTATTACCGATCACGATACGGTGGCTGCTATCGAACCTGCACGGGCTTTTATCAAACGTGAAAATTTGCCGCTTAAACTTATTAACGGGGTTGAAATATCAACCAAGTGGGAAAGTTTTGAAATTCATATTGTTGGACTAAATATTGATACCAAAGATAGTACCTTGCATACATTACTGAGCGATCAGCAGCAAAAACGCGAAACCCGCGCGATAGAGATTGGCCATCGACTAAATAAAAATGGTTTTGAGGGTATTTACCAACAAGCTCGCGAGCTGGCCGAAAATGCACAAATTACTCGCGCTCACTTTGCCAGAGCATTGATTGAGCGTGGTGTAGCTAAAAACTTTCCTGGGGTATTTAAAAAGTATTTAGGGCGAGGTAAAACCGGTTACGTGCCAAGTAATTGGTGTGATATGCAAACAGCTATTGCGGCGATTCATGCCGCAGGTGGGGTGGCCGTTTTAGCGCACCCAAGTAGCTATAAAATGTCGAACAAGTGGCTACGTAAATTGTTAGTGGAATTTAAATCAGTAGGCGGAGATGCAATGGAGGTTGCTCAGCCGCAGCAGGCGCCAAGTGAACGTCAGTTTTTAGGGCTATTGAGCCAAGAATACGAGCTACTTTGCTCACAAGGCTCTGATTTTCATTTTCCGACTAGCTATTTAGAACTTGGAAAAAATTTATACTTACCTAAAGATTGCCAAGGGGTTTGGCAAACATGGGAAAAGCACGAAGGAGTTGCATTATGAGTCAATTATTTCATATACATCCAGATAATCCACAGCCTAGATTAATCTCTCAAGCTGTTGATATTATTAAACAAGGCGGCGTAGTTGTGTATCCTACAGATTCAGGATACGCGATAGGCTGTAATTTAGGTAATAAGCAAGCTAAAGAGCGCATTGAACGTATTCGTGGTATTGAAAAACATCACAATTTTACTTTGGTATGCCGTGATTTATCTGAGCTGTCTACTTATGCACGTGTTGATAACCAAATGTTTAGGCTTATTAAAAATAATACCCCAGGGCCTTACACATTTATTTTTAAAGGTACAAAAGAAGTGCCTAAGCGGTTATTAAACGACAAGAAAAAAACCATAGGCATACGTGTTATAGAGCACCCAATAGCGTGTGCTTTATTAGCTGAGCTGGGTGAGCCCTTAATGTCGTGCTCACTTATTTTACCGGGGGAAGAGTTTACTCAAGCTGATCCCGATGACATTTTAGAGCGCCTTGATAAACATGTGGATTTAATTATTCATGGTGGGTATTTACCTGAGCAGGCGACCACAGTGATTGATTTATCAGAAGATGATATTCAAATTCTTCGTGTTGGTTGCGGTGATACAACGCCATTTGAATAACAATGAAACAGTCTGAGACGCTATCATCAACGCCAACACCTGATATGCCAGTGCAGCAAAAGCTGCCTCTGGCATTTTTACATGGTAAAGCCGTTGTTGATAAACCCGAAGATTTATATATCCCGCCTGATGCCCTTGAAGTTATTTTAGAAACCTTTGAAGGGCCTTTGGATCTGCTGCTTTATCTAATTAAAAAGCATAAGCTAGATGTTCTTGAGTTGTCTATTTTTAGCATTACTGAGCAATATGTTAAATATGTAGAAATGATGAGCGAGTTCCAGCTAGAACTCGCGGGTGAATATTTAGTAATGGCGGCATTGCTGGCCCAAATTAAATCTAGGCTGTTACTGCCTGTTCATGAAGAGTTAGAAGAAGAAGACGATCCCCGCGCCGAGCTTATAAAACGCTTACAAGAGTACGAACAATTTAAAAAAGCGGCCGAAAATATAGACAGCCTACCTCGTGTTGGCCGCGATATCTTTATAGCGCAGGCAAGCGTGCCGGAACTAGCAGAAAAAAACCAGCCATTACCTGAACTGGCAATCAAAGATTTATTGTTAGCGCTAAGCGATGTCATGGCGCGTGCAAAAACATTCGAGCATCATTTAATTAGCGCTGAAACCCTTTCAACGCGTGAGCGCATGAGCTTGATTTTAAATACCTTATCCCAATCAAAAGCGCCTGTTGCGTTTACTCAATTATTTACCCTTGAAGAGGGACGCAGTGGGGTTGTTGTTAGTTTTATCGCCATATTAGAACTAATAAAAGAGGGCCTGATTGCCTGCTTACAGGTTGAACCTGATAGCCAAATATACGTGTCTCTTAACGAGTCAGCTGCTAGCTAATCCCTTCTCAACGTCATTTGCAATTATATTAACCTTATACATTTTACTGTGCGTATACGCACGATGAGTGTTTGCATATGCTATTTTAATCACCACTTAATCATTATATCGTAGTGTTATTACTAAATAAGAGATTGGCAGTAGGGAATGTTTAAAAACTCAAAAACCAGCTATGGCGTGGTGGCTATATTTTTACACTGGCTAATGGCGCTGACCGTGTTTGGTCTGTTTGGTTTAGGTTTATATATGGTTGAGCTGACTTATTATGATAGTTGGTATAAAGGATCATTAGACCTACACAAAAGCATTGGCCTTAGCTTAGCAGCGGTTTTTGTTTTTAGGCTGTTATGGCGACACTTTAGTGTTAAACCAAGTCCGATTGGCAGTAACAAGCAGTTAAATCAATTAGCCCAAACAGCACATATTTTAATGTATCTGTTTTTACTGATCATTATGGTGTCAGGGTATTTAATTTCGACGGCTGATGGACGACCCATAGAAGTATTTGGCTTTTTTTATGTAAAAGCTATCGACTTTGCGTTTGATTCTCAGGCTGATATAGCCGGGCAAATCCATTTCTATAGCGCATGCTTATTAATTGGATTTGTAGTATTGCACGTGTTAGGTGCGCTAAAACATCACTTTATCGATAAAGATAAAACATTAATTAGAATGATCAGATTACAAAAGGATGATTAAAATGAAAAAATTATTTTTAACTTCAGCGTTATCAGCAGCGATGTTTATGACAGCGACCACTGCGAATGCCGCAGATTATGTTATTGACACAAAAGGTGCGCATGCTTTTGTAAACTTTAAGATTAAACATTTAGGCTACAGCTGGCTGCATGGGCGTTTTAATACCTTTGATGGTAAATTTAACTACGATGCTAAAAATCCAAATGCGTCTCAAATTAGTGTAAATATTGATACGGCAAGCCTAGATTCAAATCACGCAGAACGTGATAAACACTTACGTGGTAGTGACTTTTTAAACGTAAGCAAATACCCACAGGCAAGCTTTAAGAGTACAGCGATTAAGTTTGACGAAGACGGTGAAGAAGCCACTGTAACCGGTGACTTTACTCTACACGGTGTTACGAAGACAATTACCTTTGAAATAGATAAAATTGGTGAAGGTAAAGATCCATGGGGTGGTTACCGTGTTGGTTTTGAAGGAGAAACTAGCTTAAAACTGGCCGACTACGGTATTGACTATAACTTAGGCCCAGCATCTACCCATGTTGATATTGGTTTATTTATTGAAGGTATTCGCCAGTAAGACTATTTTAAAAAAGCTAAGCGCTAATTAGTAATACGCTTAGCTTTTTATTATTGTAAATGTGCTTCTAATTTGGGTTTTAAATGACTTGGTAACCACCGAGTTAATATCTGTTTATAGTTTTCAGTCTGCTTAATCAGTTTGAGTTGTTGATTAAGCGTAGCAATATCCTCTGCACCTTGCTCGTTTTTAGTACAGCCAATGTAACCGTAACTTATTTCTGGGGCTTCAGTGAGCATCCGCTGGGTTAAATTATCAGTAAACCCCATTGTTTTTGCTAAATAATAATGTTCACTTGGGTAACCTAATAAAATATCAATTCTTTTAAGGTTAAGCATATATGTTAACGTACTGAGGGTATCGCGGGTTGGTCGAATGACCAGATTTATACCGGGTGTGGTGTTGATTATTTTATCAATTTCACTGCCATAGGAGCGATTCATAGATACACCTAAGGTAAGCTTTTTATTAACTAATAAATTGGTTAATGACACCGGTTTAGCGTCTTCAATATCAAGCGCACTACTTAGCTTGGTATGCATGGCAATTGATGGCGAAAGCCCTGCTGTAGAGCTTTGATGTGTGAAATAAACACGCTCTTCGCGGTATTTATTCCTATAGAGCGACAAAGCACAGGCATTAGACTGCAGGTTTGCGAGTTCCTGAATCACTTTACCTGAGGGGATGATCACTCTTTCAAAGGTAATATGCGGCAGCTGCTGTTCTAAAAGCGAAATAATACTTTCGTCACGACCTTGGGATTTGTTCGGCCCGCTTATAATGTAGTAGGGCGCAAAATCATGTGTTAACCATTTTATTGTTCTGGCATTACACTTTGTGCTTAAAAATACACAGACTAACAGTATTAACCACGAAAACCGCATTTGCACTACAACGAATAAATAAACAAGGATTTAAGTGTAGTCAATAATACACCAAAAAGTAAAATGCCAGCTTCACGCTGGCATTTAGATTTATTTATAAGTGTTTAACTTATCAATAATAATTAGCTGGCTTTGAGCCACTTTACAAATTGACGTGCATCACTTGCTTTTTGAAACAATGCATTTTTCAAACCTTGTGTATCGCTAAAGATTACACGATGTTTGTTAACCGAAATTGATTGCACTGGATGTGCTATTTGGATCATAGATCCGTTATATTTGTATGACATAATAAAACTCACTTTATTTTTGTTATTTATTCTGGGCTTTTTCTTAAAGCACATTACAGATGATAAATAATCTAATTGTGTTTAGCTTCATTACAGTGTTGACGATCTTTATGACACTTTTACGATGATATTAAAAATAAATCATCAAGGTATTAATAGGGGTTCTCGCCGTACAATAACTTAGCTTTTGAATATACGTTTTGCGGGACTTACTGGATCAGGGTAAAGAGGTTAACCGCTAGGGCTTTTTATAGCCAAGCAGCGATACTACTTCACAACATTTTACTTTGCAAGCAATTTATTAAAATACTTTGAATCGAGTGGAATTCACATATAGCCGTAAATATTAATTCGCAAAGGTCAACAGACCCGAATATATCTGACTATACTCAGTTTTTAACTGAGGGGGTCAAATGAGCTCACTATCTACGCCATATCAACATTTTTTATCTAATCCAATAGCAAAGCCGCCTTGTCGTATGCACAATGCGAATATGTATGGCTTTTTTGCTGAGGTAGAATTAGCTAAATCACAAAGATATATTGATTCAACGCTAAACGTAGGCGTTAAAGGGAATATTCGTTTTAAAATACTTGGCGAGTTTGCGCTTATTACATTTTCAGATATTGAAAAAATAGCCTCAATGACACCGCCTTTCGATCAGCATGGTTGGATGCAAGAAACAGATATTATCATTTGGTTGCCTGTCGCTAAAGTTGAAAATGAGGATATAAGCTACTTATATTGGTATCCAGCATTTATCTGCGTTAATAACATTTATGCACTCATAAATGGTCGCGAAACGTGGGGCTATAATAAATATTTATGTGATTACATTATGCCCGAGTGTGTAACTGAGCTTTCGAATTTTTCACTATCTTTAGAATGCTTTGATCATTTTTCGCCTGAATCAAAGCTGCAAATGCATGAGTTATTTACAATTACAATAAACTCTCAGGGGCACGAAAATGACTTTTTCTCTGTCCTAGATGATTTTGGCGAGCAAGTAGCAAATTTGTTTTCTCGTAAACATTTAGGCATTGATTTGTCATTATTAAAGCAGCTATTGAGTGGGTTTGTTAATCCACAAATGGATCAAATATTGTTTAAGCAATTTCCCGATGGCAGTAGTGATTCAGCGGTATACCAAAGCGTAATGCACTCACCCTCTATGATTAAAAAAATACATCGCTTTAAATTTCTGAAACCTGAGTTTACGTTACATCTTAATAAATTAGATAGTTTCCCCCTTGCCGATATGTTTGGTCTGAAGTTAGGTAGTCAAGCGCTGCACTTACCATTTTATGTTCAAATGGATTTTGACCAGTTAGCCGCAACTAAGATTTAAATTACTTAGAAGGATTTATCATGGGCCAAGAAAAAATTGTGATAATTGGTGGCGGTGTATCGGCTATGACTGCTGCACTGTATTTAACCGAGCAGCGTGATTGGCAACAGCATCGAACTATTACTGTATACCAACAAGGTTGGCGTTTAGGTGGTAAAGGCGCAAGTGGCCGTAATGCGGCTCGTGGGCAGCGTATTGAAGAGCATGGCTTGCATGTATGGTTTGGTGCTTATGTAAATAGCTTTAAAACAATAGAAACGGTTTACACTCAGTTACAACGCCCAGTCGATTCACCTTTATCTACATGGCAGCAAGCATTAAAGCCGCATAGTTTTATAGCACTGGAAGAATATATTAATGATCAATGGCAAACATGGCCAATAGATTTCCCCTTATTACCTGGAAATCCTGCCGAGGGTAGTTTGGATATTACGCCATGGGACTTTATTAAAATGACCCTAGCTTGGCTAACAAAGTGGATACTTGATTTACAATTAGCCGCAAAAAAAGCCAATAAAAATATAAATTTGAGCACAAAAAAATCTCGTGATCAGTCTTTATTACGCCATTTACATCAACAAATAGCGGACTTGGTTGATGATACAGAGGAAACTTGGCAACACTTTGCTGATGATATAAAACAATACTCGAGTGAAATAGCCTCTACTCCCAGCTTATTAATAAGTAAATTAAATCAGTTTGCTCACGCTGACAATACATTAAAACCCCAAGTACAAGAGAAAAAAGATGGCCTTGTCATTTGGTATATAGTTAGAAAACTAAAGCGTTGGCTAAATAGCGAAATGATTGAGTTATTAGACAATAATGCGCAGCTTAGACGATTATATATTTGTGCAGACCTTGCTATTGCAATGTTGGTTGGCCTGGTCAAAGACAAAGTATATCGAGATGGGTTTGGGGTCATAAACAAATTTGATTTTAGACAGTGGCTGATAAGAAATGGGGCAAATGAGCAGTACAGTGCTAACTCTGCGCCAATACGGGGATTTTATGATTTAGTATTTGCTTACGCTGATGGAGACATCAGTAAGCCTAATGTTGAAGCCGGTGTTGCATCACTAGCTATGTTACGTATTGCGCTGTGTTATCGCGGAGGGGTTATGTGGAAAATGCAAGCGGGGATGGGCGATGTCATTTTTGCTCCACTGTATGAGCTACTAAAAAAAAGAGGGGTTAAGTTTGAGTATTTCCATCAATTGCAAAACCTGGAACCCAGCCTAAATGAGCAGGGTGAACGTTTTGTTGAGGTAATTAAGTTACAGCAACAAGTTACTTTGAAATCAGATGCTGAATATCAACCACTTGTTTATGTGAAAAAACTACCTTGTTGGCCAAGTGAGCCGCTTTATGCGCAAATTAATAGTGAACAAGCCGCACTATTAAAACAGCATAATATTAATTTAGAATCTTTTTGGTCTAACTGGCCTGCTCAATATGAAAACCATTTTGGGCAGCCCCTACCAATAAAAGAATTACGCTACAAAGATGACTTTGACAGGATTATTCTTGGCGTATCTGTTGCCTCACTTGAACATGTATGTCCTTCTTTACTTGCATTGGATACAAATTTTGCAGCTCAAGCAAAGCAAGTTAAAACGGTGGCAACGCAGGCAGCCCAATTGTGGCTTAGTAAGACTGACGAGCAATTAGGTTGGCAATATAGGCCACCTAGCAAAGAAGGCCCCATTCTCAGTAGCTTTAGCGAACCATTTGATACATGGGCGGCGATGATGAATTTAATCGACAAAGAGCAATGGCCTATCGATTGTTCTCCTAAAAACATTGCTTACTTTTGCAGTGTTTTTCCTTGTGACTATTACCCGCCACAAAGTGAACATCAATTTGTTTTTCAAGCAAAATCGCAAGTAAAAGCTAATCTTAAAGGTATGCTAGAAAATAACATACAGGCTATTTGGCCATTAGCGTATCAAAATAATCAATTTGACTGGTCTGTTTTGCATGGCTCTCAGTTATCAGGGGATGAACGATTAAATGCTCAATACTGGCGAGTAAATGTGGATCCCAGTGAGCGCTATGTTTTGTCAGTTGCAGGCTCAAGTCAATATCGTCTGGCAACCGATGAAACACAATTTACCAATCTTTTTATTACCGGTGACTGGATAAAAACAGGCGTTAATGCGGGTTGTGTTGAAGCGGCTGTCATGGCTGGTATGCAAACAGCAAGAGCAATGGTAGGTTACCCACAACACATTAGTGGCGAAGATGCATTTGCAGCCCTCAAACATTAAAATATTATTCATATAACCGTATTATCGATTGATTAGTATATAATTAAACATGCTGTTTACATTTGTCTAGCGTAAAGGTCACAAGAAATGAAAAATAAAGGCAAGCTTCTCAATAAGAAAATAGGGTTGATATGCTTACCAGGCTTTTTACTGCCGCTGCAGGCGAAAGTACTTGTAGATGATGAAAGTGCGAATGCGCGTAATATGGAAATCATAGAAGTTTATGCGCAAAAAAGAGCGCAAAAAATTGAAGAAGTTGGCATTTCTGTAAGCACCATTAAAGGTAATGATCTTCAAGTACAACACGTTAAAGATTCGACAGAGTTGTCTGTATTTGCGCCTAATCTAAAAATTAGTCAAAACGCAGCGGAAGGCACACCGCCAGCGGTTAACATTCGTGGTGTAGGGCTAGTTGATTACAATACGGCGAATACATCCCCTGTGGCGATGTATGTTGATGACATTGCTGTTGGCTCTGCAAGTAACCAAATTGTTAATTTATTTGATATTGAACAAATTGATATTTTGCGTGGTCCTCAAGGCACTTTATTTGGTCGCAACTCTACAGGGGGCGCTATTTTAATCCGCTCTAAACGCCCTGAGTTTGAACAAAGTGGTTATTTAAGCACTGGCATTGCTAATAACAATGCGACCAGTATTGATGCTATGTTTAATTCAGCACTTAGTGAAAACACTGCCGTTCGTATAGCGCTTAATCATCAAGATTATGATTATTCCACTAACAATATTTTTGCCGACTCACCGAAAGCTGGCATGCGACAAACGAATGGCCGAGTTTCTTTTTTAGCTGATTTTGACACGGTACAGCTATTGATAAAAGGGCATATTGCCGATTGGGATGGCATAGTACAGCCGGTTGGCAGTATTGGAATTGTTGCTAATCCACTAACAGGAGAGCGATGCTCGCCAGCACAAGCGGGTTCAACCAGCTGTTTTGATAATTTTGGCTTTAATGATGCCAGTGTTGATTTTTATACAGTCAGCGTAAATAATAATTCGCCTCATAAAACAGATGGTAAGGGCATTAGCGCCCATGCTAATTGGCAATTAGACACACACAATGAGCTTGTTTTTTTAAGCAGTTATAACAAATTAAAACGGGACCATGCTTTTAATTGTGATGGCTCTCCCGCACAGTTATGTGAGGGCAACTTAGGGTTAAATACTGATTTGGTGACGCAAGAATTGCGATTGCAATCTCAGTTGGGTGAGCATTTTTTAACGACGGGAATATATTATGCTGATGAGTCTATTGTTCAAGATAATGTAAATGATATTTTACGGGACTATCGGGGAATTTTAGCGACAGATTTAACCGCTACTTTTTTTTATAATAATAAAATAAACACAAAGAGTATGGCCGCGTTTACGCAATTCGATTATCAATTAAACCAAGATTGGTTGATCACTGCAGGGCTTCGTTACTCTTATGAATCGTTAGACTACGACTCAGTATCTCAGCTTAACGTTGTTATAGATGCTGACGATTTAACAGGGGTTAAGGTTCCATTTTATCGTGTTCAAGGAGAGCAGTCAGATAATGGCATTTCTGGGCAGTTAGGAGTGAACTTTAAAGTCGATGATTCAACTTACGCCTATTATCGTTTTGCTAATGGCGCCAAAAGCGGAGGCTATAACGGTGGCTTTTTATCATCGGTTGAACAGGCCCAACTCGCTGACTATCAAAAAGAGCGGTTAAACTCACATGAAATCGGATCAAAGTCCTGGTGGCCACAGCAGGGTATTCGATTTAACTGGGCTGCATTTTATTATGATTATAATGATCAACAAGTCTTTATGAATCAGCCTTCAACATCTGAGCAGAGCCCGCCAATTCAATTATTAGAAAATGTGGCTGACTCCATTATTTACGGCTTAGAAGCTGATCTTGAGTATTGGCTGACCGATAATTTGAATGTTAAGTTTGCTATGGGTTATATACCTCATGCAGAGTTTGAAGAATATGTTGATCCACTAGGGAATGCGTTAACTGATAATCGTTTGCCGTTTACCTCAAAATGGAATCTCAGTGCGGGTATTGAATACACTTTTGAGGTGGCTAATCACCCACTAACTACTCAATTATTAGTTGATTATCAATCCGATTACTATTTTGATCAGAATCAAAACCCCTATGCGATGCAAGACAGCTATAGTATTTTTAACGCCAATATACACTATCAACACGATAACTGGGCGGTTGCCATTTGGGGTAAAAACCTCTTTGGTACTCAATACAGTCACTTAAAATTTGATTTAAGTTCTTTTCTTGGCATGCTTGAAGATTTTAAGGGTGAAGGCCGGCGTTTTGGCTTGGATATTAGTTATCAGTTTTAATTTAAGGTGCAAAGTATGCCAATAAAGGCAGCTCTAAAGCTATTTATATATTGTGTATTTATATGCTTTAGCAATTTAGCAGTGGCAAATGCACTTGAGCCTTTTGCTTATACTTTGAAACAACAAGATACTGATTTGCTTAATCAAGGCAGTGTATTTCAAGTCACTGATGGCGCTTTTCCCCGAGACCATAGCGATATAGAAACGTGGCTTGAAAAAAAGCAACCACAATCGAGAACATCGTTTTTTGGTGGTAGTTTTTGGTTTGTGATTAAGCTGGAAAACAAAACTGATTTAAATGAACTTGTGTTATATCCCTATAACACGCTGCTTTCAAAAATTGAGACGCGTATTTATGATATGTCGAATTTTGATGAGCCAATAAATCGTTATACAACGGGTGGCATTTACCCTAATGAGTTTGCATTTCATTATGGTAATAGAATCGAGCTGACGCCTAATCGGCCCTACATATTAATTGCAAAATTTCAAAGTGAATACTTTTACACCCCACCTAAATTAGTGCTTTCACCTTATGATGATTTTTTTGTGAAAAAAACATCAGATAACATGATTATGCTGCTGTGCTTTGGGGTTGGTATTGCATTAGGTTTATACAATTTTCTTATTTACTTGGGTGATAGAGATAAAACCCATTTGTATTACGCCCTGTTTACCGCGTGCTGGGTATTAGCTTGGAGTCAGTTTTTTCATATACCACATCAAATTTTTGGTTTTTACAACGCCCATTTTCATTGGCTAGGTTTTACCTTAATTCCCATCACAAATATCTTATTTTTTAACAGCTTACTTAAATTAAAGGAAACGTCTCCTCAATTATCACGGTTTTCAATTTACTTGGGCATTATTGCTACCGCAGGTACTCCATTTGCAATCATTTGGCCAGGTTTTGGCTTTATATGGGCTACTTTAGTAACGGGGGCTACTTTGTGCCTGGGTATGATTGTTGGTATACGAAGTTGGTTAAGTGGCTTTAAGCCCGCTCGCTATTTTGTTTTAGCGTATTTGGCGATGGCCATTCCTAATATGGTCGGCAATTTAACTAATTTAGGGCTAATTGAACCTATAAAGATAGATCTCTATTTACTTGGGCTCATTGGTACCGCACTCGATGCAGTGCTACTTGCTTTTGCCGTGGCAAATAAATTTAGCATTTTACACCATGAGAATGTTGAGTTGACTAAAAATTTAGAACACAAAGTACAGTTGCGTACTCAAGAGTTACAACAATTAGCTGAAGAACTTCGTGATGCAAGTGAAGCTAAAAGTCGATTTTTAGCCAATATGAGCCACGAAATTCGCACCCCAATGACATCAATCATTGGTTATGCTGATGGTATTATTTTAGGTGATATACAGCCTCATGAGAGAAACCATGGCATTCGGGTGATTTTGCAAAATAGTCGTCATGTTCTTGGCTTAATTAATGACATTTTGGATATGTCAAAAATTGAGGCTAACCGTCTAGAGATAGAGTTAGTTGAAACGGACTTGTTTGCCACTATTGCTGAAATCGAATCGTTATTAGGAAAACAAATTCGTGATAAAGGCTTAAAATTTAAAGTTGATTATCAATTTCCGCTACCTGATTGGATAGTCTCAGATCCAACTCGATTGAGACAAATATTATTAAATTTAGCAACCAATGCGCTTAAATTTACCAGCCAAGGTTATATAAAGCTAACGGTTAGCTGTAATAAAAAACAACTAATTATTAAAGTGAAAGATACGGGAATTGGTATGACCGACAGTGAGCAAAAAGATCTATTTACTCCCTTTCATCAAGCTGACTCGTCGATTTCTCGTAAATACGGTGGCACTGGACTTGGATTAAACATATCAAAAAGCTTAGCAACTAAACTAGATGGGGATATTACGGTTTATTCTGTACTCGGTAGCGGCAGTGAGTTTTGTTTTACTATGGCACTGCATACAACGGAACATACAAAATGGGTTTACGCATTTGACGATATCTGTAAGTCACAAAACAAAGAGCTCCCTTTAAATAGTAACCAGCGAAATTTGATTGGTAGGGTACTCGTGGCTGAAGATCACCCAGAAAACCGACAGCTGATTAAGCGGATTTTAGAGCGAATGGGTTTAACTGTGGTGGCAGTAGAAAATGGCCGAGATGCTGCACAAGCGACACTTGATGAACAATTTGATTTAATTTTATTAGATATTCAAATGCCAATTATGGATGGTGAACAAGCAATTAATATTATGCAAGCAACAGGAGTAACAACACCGATTGTGGCGCTTACTGCGAACACGATGAAGCATGAAGTCGATCGTTATTTAAAACAAGGTTTTACCGATCATATTGCCAAACCCATCGATAGACGGTGTTTTAGTAGTAAAATCGCAAGTTATCTTGATATTGATATATGCGAAAATATTAAGCTGCCTGATGATGAGTTTGCACTGCTCAAGCAAGAATACATTAAAGGATTAAAAAAACAAAAACACACATTACAGTCGCAATTTAAGCAGGGTGATATAACCGGTTTTAAACGCAGCGTACATATGATTAAGGGAACGGCAGGGATGTTTGAATGCCAAGCACTGTATCAACTGGCTGTTGGATTGGAAGCGAGTTTAAAGCTTTCGCCTGCTGTTCTTGATACACACCAAGTTGAAGCTTTACTCAATGCTATTGATGTTATTTTAGAAGCTTAATGGATACCCTTTTAAAAGCCTTATTTCCTCTGTGGTTATGATCTGTTTATAATGCGAAGGTTATTTTTCAAATACAACGTAATTAAAAAGGAAATTCTGTGAAGCTATCTGTTTGTATTATATGTAAAAATGAAGAGGATACAATTGAGCGTTGTTTAGAGTCAGTAAAGTGGGCAGATGAAATTATTGTACTTGATTCAGGCAGCACTGATGAAACACGTGCTATTGCAAATAAATACACAGATAAAGTATTTGTGCGTGATGACTGGCAAGGGTTTGGTGAGCAAAGACGAAGAGCAGAAGCATTAGCAACTAACGATTGGATTTTTGCAATTGACTGTGATGAAGTTGTCAGTGAGCGTTTAAAGGAAGAAATAATAACGACATTGGCAAAATGCAATGAGAAAAATATTTTAAAGCTTAACCGTTTAACGTATTTTTGTGGCCAATTTATTCGACACAGCGGCTGGTATCCTGATCGTATTGCGCGTATCTACAACAAAAAAATAACAGGTTATAACCAAAACTTAGTGCATGAGTCTGTTGTAATGCTTGATTGTAAACCAATTGAGTTGAAAGAAAATATATTACATTTTCAGCATGAAGATATTTTTGGCTATATGAATAAAAGAAACCATTATGCGCACATAGGTGCAGAGCAAATGGTAAATAAGGGTAAAAAACCATCACTCTTGAAGGCAAGTAGTTCCGCTTTTTTTGCTTTTATCCGCCATTATTTTTTAAGACGTGGCTTTTTAGATGGTAAAGCAGGATTTGTTATTGCGGTTATACAAAGTCAATATAGCTTTAATAAATACTTATTTGCCTATTATAAATAATCTCACTTAGCAGGTTAATTTTATAATCATCCGGTGGTTAAAATTAATCTGCAGTTATGCTCTACTCAGTAATGTTCTATTTGGTCGGGTGTTAAATAAAATGCCTGATGCCACCTTGGTTAAAAAATCGTTCCCTTATTTTTACTAATAGTGAATACCGTGCAGTTATTCGCTGCGGTGATATCAATTATAAAAATGCAATTACAGACACCTATTAACGAACATGCTTTAATGAAAAGAGGATGTTTTTCTAGGTGTTAACAATGCAATATCAACATATTACTGTGCCAGAAAATGGTGAACATATACTTATTGATGAACAAGGACAGTGGCATATACCCGAACACCCTATTATTGCTTATATTGATGGTGATGGCGTCGGCCTCGATGTCATGCCAGTGATGCGAAAAGTAGTGGATGCCGCCATAGAGCATAGTTATGGCGCAAGACGCAAAATTCATTGGATGCAAGTTTACAATGGTGAGCAAGCTGCCAAGCTTTATGACGGTGATTGGTTCCCTCAAGAAACGATTAATGCAGTACGAGATTGTAAAATCGCGATTAAAGGCCCTTTAACAACACCGCTTGGAGGCGGATTTCGCTCGCTCAATGTCGCGCTTCGCCATGAAATGGATTTGTATGTAAATATGCGAACCATTAAAGGATTTAGTGCATTACCGTCACCATTAAAAAACCCATTTACCACGCATATTACTGTGCTACGTGATAGCAGTGAAGATGTGTACTCAGGAATTGAGTGGCAAGCGGGCAGTGTTGAAAATGAAAAAATGCTCGATTTTTTATGTGAAGAAATGGGCGTAACTCGGCTTCGTTTTACCCAAGAATGTGGTTTAGGTATTAAAAATATCTCTAAAGAGGGATCAGAGCGATTAATACGCTATGCAATTAATTATGCCCTAAAAAATAATAGTGAATCACTCACTTTAGTTCACAAAGGCAATGTACTTAAGTTTACCGATGGCGCATTTAAGCGCTGGGGATTTACGCTGGCCAAACGTGAATACGCTGCCGTTGAGCATCAAAACGGGCGCTGGCTTGAAATACAACGTGCTGATTTACCGCCGCTGGTTATTAAAGAAGTAATTGCCGATAACATGCTTCAGCAGTGTTTAATGGATCCTGGCCAATTTGATGTGGTGGCCACCACTAATCAAAACGGAGACTTTTTAGCCGATATGCTCAGTGCACAAGTCGGTGGAGTAGGGATTATGCCCACGGCAAACTTAAATACCGAAGTTGCGTTTTTTGAACCCACACATGGTACATTTGAGCGCATAGCAGGACAAGATAAGGCAAATCCGAGCAGTAGCTTATTGAGTGCGGTGTTAATGCTTAAGTTTATGGGATGGAGTGAGGCTGCTTGTTTAATTGAAAACGCGCTTGAAAGCACATTTGCCAGTGGACAGGTTACATTTGATTTAGCTCAATCAAATCATAACTCGACAACCTTAAGTTGCAAACAATTTGCCAACAAGGTTATCGAGCACTTTTAAAGGGCAGCATTTTACGCTGCAGAGGCGTTAGCTGTTTGCTCGCGATGAACGCATGGACGCTCTGTCAGCTCTGCAGCTCTGTGGTAAAGTTTATGGGCGCTTGGCTCATCACAGAGTGTGCCACTAAGCGTATCCATTAAAGCAACCACAATAATCGCAGGCACTTGGCAACAGTATTCATCTAGAACGGCTGCGGTTGTTTGTGCATCTACATGACAATGTGGATGACTTTTACGTTGATATGCATTTAATAAAGTATTCACGTCGAGAATGTCGTTTTCTTGGTGTTTGGTTTTACGACATGCACACCCAAACTCATCAACTAGCGTGGCTAACGCTTGGTAAACGTGTTGCGTTTGAAGTGTTGTTTTACGACACAATTGTTGTTCAATGAATTGATGTAAATTTGCATCAATGAATAATCCGTCTTGTTGTGTGAAGCTTGCTGATGTTTGCATAATTATTACTCTTAGTTTGTTGGCTTAACTTCACTGTAGCGCTAAGTGTAATATTAATGAAATTGTTGTTTTCAATAACTGATATTGATTTGATCAATATTTTAATTCTTTACCTATCAATCACTGTATTTGCAAACGCCAACAACTCGCGTCTAAGCCATTGGTGCGCTGGTGTATGATGTAATAACGGGCTCCATATCATTTTTATTTCTATGGGGACGATTTGAAATGGCACAGGGCTAATCACTAAATTAGTATGGCTAGTTAAAAGCTTTGCTTGACGACGCGGAAGGGTTGCAATAAGTTGCTCAGATTGACACAGTAAACTGGCAATCATGTAATGACGAGTAAATACGCGTATTTTACGTGTTTGTTCTAATTGCCATAATGCCTCATCGACCCAGCCTAATTTTTGTTTACCTGATTTATTGGTTACAGCGGGTTCGGGGCCCCAGCCGGCTCGATTAACCCAAATATGTTCACTTTTTAAGTATTGGTCTAAGTTTGCATCGTTTAAAAATGGATTATGTGGATGGGTTAAACAACAGTAGTTATCTCGCCATACAGTAGCTTGATGAAAAGAGCGCGGCAGACCATTAAAACGGTTTATTGCCAAATCGATAGTGCCTTTTTCCATATCCTGTAGGTTAACGTCGCTGGGGCTAAGTACATCGAAGTCAATGCCCGGATTTTTAGCTAGCTGCTCGCAAATAAAGGGGGCAATTAGCGTCGATTCTAAATAATCGTTTGCCATAATACGAAACGTCACGTTGGCGGTAGCCGGATTAAACTGCTCACTGGGCTGCGTGATCTCTTCTGCCATTTTTAACAGCGCTTCAATTTCGGGCTTAAGGGCAAGGGCTTTAGCTGTTGGGGTCATGGAGCCCGCAGCTCGTACCAGCAAAGGATCGTCAAATAAATCTCTTAGGCGTTTTAACGCATTGCTCATAGCCGGTTGTGTTAATGCGAGTTTATTGGCCGCTTTAGACACACTTTTTTCATCTATTAATACATTTAAATAGACGAGTAGGTTGAGATCGACATTTCTTATATTCATATGATCAATTTTATTTATTTGCTGTATTAATTATCTAAATTAAAGCGTGCTTGCTAAGGTGTAAACCTCTAATAAAAAATAATCAGCATAATTGCTAAAAATAGAAGCGCCTATACTATGCCTAGCACGTCGTTAACGTCTACCCACAATCCTGTACAAGAACTCATAGCCACTAAGTTAGCACGCGCTGTATTTGCTGGCTTTGAAGCTATGTTTGCACAGTTCTTAAATATTACCTTAGGGGCACAAAGTCGCTTTGAACAACGCCAATATCATGAGGTGCAAGCGGCAATGCGAGCGCGCTTGCAAGTGTATGAGCGTCAAGTAAAGCAGGTGAGTGAGGCCGTTAAAGTGATTGCCTATGATGAACTAAACTGTCCACAAACATGGCAACGTGCAAAAAATATTTATGGCGAAATGGTTAAAGAGCATGAAAACCAGCCAATTGCACATACGTTTTTTAATTCTACTTTTGGCGCTATTTGGGATGATAAAAAAATTCGTACGGTGCATTTATTTGTCTTAAAAGCAAAGTACCGGGGGCAACCACGTTCTTATGAAGGATTAGTGAGTCGTATTTCCTTAAAAGAAGGGTTTGATAGCGCAGTTAAAACCTTAGTTAATGAACAAGTGTTTAGAGTGCCATTTAAAAGTTTAAACGAGGACTTAGCTAAACTACAAGCAACGTTAACCCAAGGGGCGCAGCAACAATGCAGACAAGTGTATGAGCTAATAAGTTTAAATGACGGCTATATTGAGTACGCCAATTCACACTTTTACCGCAATAAAGCGTGTTATGTAATAGGACGATGTATTGCTAAAAATGGCGATAATATGCCCTTTGCAATAGCCATTTTAAATACCCCTGACGGGCTTACAATTGATGCTGTAATGATGGGCGCTGATCAGCTGAGCTTGTTATTTGGCTTTGCGCGCACGTACTTTATGGTAGATACCGACCAACCTGCACGGTATGTAGATTACTTAAGTGTGTTAATGCCTCACAAACAACGGTTTGAATTGTTTAATGCGATAGGTTTTATTAAACATGCGAAAACAGAATTTTATCGCTATAAGGTGGACACGACTAAAAGTAGCCCCGAGCAATATAAATATCATTTAGCGCCAGGTACACCAGGTATGGTGATGCTTGTTTTTACAATTGATGGCCTAGACTATGTGTACAAAGTAATAAAAGATAAATTTAGTGCACCAAAAACGGCGACAAAACAGCAGGTAAAAGATAAATATAACTTTGTAAAACAGGCTGATAGAGTAGGGCGATTAGTTGATACTCATGAATTTAGATACCTAGCCTTTGATTTAAGTCGTTTTAGTGATGAATTGCTTACACAAATGAAAAAACACATTGGTGATAGCTTAATTATTTCGGGCAAAGCGTTAATACTCAAACATGTCTATGTTGAGCGAAAAATGACACCGCTTAATTTATATATCGGTCAATGTACCAGTAAATCACTGCAGCAGGTGATGGTTGATTATGGTAAAGCGATTAAAGAGCTTGCCAGTGCTAATATTTTTGCCGGTGACATGCTAATGAAAAACTTTGGTGTGACACGTTGGGGGCGAGTGGTATTTTATGATTACGATGAAATTTGCCCTCTTACTGATTGTAATTTTAGAGAAGTGCCAAATACTGACAACGCGTTAGAGGAAATAAGCTCACATTCTTATTTTGATATAGACCAAAATGATATATTCCCGAGTCAATTTAAGGTGTTTTTTAGTGCCAGTAGCAGTGCCTTTAGCCATTTTAATCATTATCATAGTGATTTATTTACGGCAAAGTACTGGCAAATGACCCAGCAAGGTATTGAGCAAGGTCAGCTTCCTGATGTATATCCTTATAAACAAAGCTGGCGTTTTAATAATTTATAGTTTTGTTTATCTTTCATAGTTAAATTCGAAGTTGTGTTTTTAGGCAATGCTTCCCCTGCAATTGCTGATAACGCAGCATAAATGCAGAACATGTACTGCCCAACGAGTTCGGTCTAAATTGAACAAAGGTTAGTCCACAAAGGCCAATAAACTGATTAAATCAGCACTGAATTTTTGTGCTTAAGGCGCTGTTAACTCCAAAAGGAGTATTATGAGTTTAAATTAGTTGGCTTCGCTTTTTTGTCAGGCTTTGTGTTTGCCAGTGCTAAAACCCCGAGGTTACATCAATAAAATTACTAACCACTACACACTTTAAATATATTACACAGAAAATAACGAGTTAGTTGAAGCCGAAGTATGGCGAAAATCAAATAGAATAAAATACGAGGAGATTTATGCAGTACATTTCACATCAAGATCAGCAATTAACGTTTGAACAAACCGATAAGCCGCAGATTAGCAGTAATGAAGTATTGGTAAAAGTAGCAGCGATTGGCGTTAACCGCGCCGATTGTATGCAGCGCCAAGGTAAGTATCCTGCTCCTGAAGGGGATAGCCCTATTCTAGGACTCGAATGTGCAGGTACCGTGTGTGAGCTTGGCAGTGAGGTAGACCCTAAATGGCAAGATAAGCGTATTTTTACTCTATGTGCCGGTGGTGCGTACAGTGAATATGTCGCCGTAGATGCGCAGCAATTAATGGAATTGCCAGATAATATTTCTATGGCACAAGGTGCTGCTATTAGTGAAGTGTATTTAACTGCCTTTGGCGCACTCTTTGAGTTAGGAAAACTACAATCAGGGCAAACGGCGCTTATTCATGCCGGTGCCAGTGGCGTAGGCGGAGCGGCTATTCAAATGGCAAAAAGTGCCGGTGCACAGGTGGTAATAACAGCAGGGTCTGATGAAAAATGTGAACACGCTAAAAGCTTGGGTGCTGACCATGTGATTAATTATAAAACCACTGATTTTGTTGAATATATGAAGGCACATAACTTAAGTGCAAACGCCATAGTCGATCCGGTTTCTGGCCGCTATTTGAATAAAAATGCCAAAGTGGCCGCAATGGATTGTCAGATTGTGATGCTCGCATTTTTAGATAGTCGCTTTGCCGAAGTCGATTTTGCACGCTTATTACAAAAGCGCATTTCGTTTCATGCCTCGACATTACGTAATCGCAGTATCGCGTTTAAGCGCGCGTTAAGAGATGCATTTGTAGCGCGCTTTTATGATGATATTGCCAATCAAAAGTATGACTTTAATATTTATAAAACCATGCCATGGCAACAAGCTAGTGAGGCACATGCCATCTTAGAGGGTAATGAAAACTCAGGTAAAGTTGTATTGTTGGTAGAGTGAAAAAAGTAATGCCACAGGGATTAATATTGTTAATCCCTTTATGAGGCCATATACTTTAACAAACTATTTCGATTTTAAGGTTAATAATGAATCCAATTATTGCAATATTAAAAGAGCACAATGTCAGCGATGAAAAAGTAGCGGCATTATTTGAAGCATTTACCCAAAACCCAATGATGGCTATGGCATTAGTACAAGAGCTGGGCATACCACCTGAAAAACTTCAGCAATTGATGGCGGTAGTAATGACACAACCTCATTTAATTAAAGAAGCAACGGATGAGTTAGGTTTAGATTTTGCAAAAGTACAAGAAGCGAAAGACAAGTTAAACCAGCAGTAAACTATCTTTAGAGACATGTTTTATGCATGTCTCTATCCCTAAACATGTTTTGTTACACACTCATTTGAACGGCTCTGCATTTATACAGTCAAATAAATACTTAACCTATAGCAGGGACAAAACATGAAGCGACTTTATAAATTTTGGAAAAATAACCGTTCTTAAGGGCCTGTTAACCTTTCAAGGTTGAATTTGCAGTAGTCTGTTTGGTATTTAAGCAAGGCAGAGCCTATGTGGTGTGGTTATTCCCCATAAATAGGCGATAACGTAGCATCAATGCCAAACAGGTATTGCCCAAAGGGTTCTTCCAAGGGGCGATTAACTCTTTGTTACTCGGTTTTTACTTAGCCCACTAGGTTACAAACCTCGCGCCGCGATTAAATCGCCCCTTGTTTGAACAAATTCCAATCCGCAAAGGTCAACAGGCCCTATTGTTTTTATTATTTTAATGAGTGTGTTTCGTAGTGCCGTCGCCGATTGGTACGAAGTACCAACAGGTTCAATGAAACCGACTATTGAAGAAGGCGACCGAATCCTTACCGATAAAATGGCGTATGATTTACGTATACCATTTACGCATGTATCCCTGTTAAGACTGGCAGAACCACAAACCGGCGATATTATTGTATTTGATTCTAAAGTGGCGGATAACCGTTTAATAAAACGCGTTATTGGCACACCAGGTGATATAGTTTCATTGCAAAATAACGAATTGACCATTAATGGCGAGAAAGTAAGTTAAAGCACTTTAAACGAGAGTATTCGGTGGCTAGATAAAACTGAGCACTTAAAGGGGCATGCTCATACCATACGGCTTACCAAATCGGCAGCAAGCTTAGTGCAGTTTCCGGCAACACCAATAGCAGCAGATCATTATCTGGTTATGGGTGATAACCGCGATAACAGTGCGGATTCGCGGGTCATTGGATTAGTTCCACGTGATGAGTTGCTTGGTCGGGCAGAGCGTGTGATTGTCTCGCTTGATTATGATGATTACTACTTGCCAAGAAGTGACCGGTTTTTGAAGCGTTTAGAATAAAAAACTAACTATTACAATGGCTAAGCAAGATTGGTTAGCCATTGCTGTTTTTGCAGGTAGGATTATTTAAGGCATTAATCAATATCAATCGAGTAAGCTTCTAACAGCTTGTTAAGCTTAACTTGCTCTGAAGCATCAAACTCTATACCAACGCTAAGGCGGTTGCCTTTCATTTGGTTATTCCTAATGTAAGACGTAATAATAACAGGCTCGTTGTCTAATGGAGAAAGTATATGCACAAAAACTTGACGTTTTTTTAGTGCAACAAATCCAGAGCTTACGTGAATAGCAAAGCGACAACCACTCGGAGAAATATCAATAATTAAACCGTGCAATAAGCTTTTATTATCAGCATCAATATCGCCTTTATGTAAACTAATTTTAGCCGGAATGTGTGTAGGCAACCTGCTAGTTTCACGTAATTGGCGGCTTTCAATTTTTTTAGGGTAAGCTAAATAAATTAATCGTTCAGGGCGAAATGAAATCGCTAATATGCTGGTTGAAAAAGCAACACATTCGCCCCGTTCGTCTTCAATGATATAACGTACAATAGCCCCATTACCTTCAACTAAAATGTCGCTGTAATCATTTTTACCTGCTTGAGCAGGGTATTTTAATATTAAATATTTACCGGTGTCGTAGCCGATTAAAGTGAGTTTAAAGCGAACCTGAATGGGATTGTTAAATTGTATATCAATTAGCTTTCCCGGGAGTAAATCGAGGAAAAACTTCTTTTGATCTTCAGTTGGTTTATCTTCAACAGTAGTATTATTTTTATTTGTTTCCACAAACACTTTCTCAATATTAACAGACGCTTAATTATCTTTTAATATAGTGTAAAAATCACTAGTATAAAAGAGGGCATTTAGTAAAAGAAAATAATACTTTGTGCTTGTAATAGTGAGCGGAGTTAGTATTTTACTCCGCTGTGGAGATTAGATTGTTACTCTTTTGGCAACAAAACAGTATCAATGACATGAATCACGCCGTTGCTGGCTTTTACATCTGCCATTACTACGTTTGCATTGTTGATCATAACAGAGCCGTCATTGGTGGTTACATTCACAGACTGGCCTTGCACGGTCGCTGCACTGTCTAATTTTACAACGTCTGCAGCCATTACTTTACCTGATACCACATGGTAGGTAAGAATTGCAGTTAACTTGTCTTTATTTTCGCTCTTAAGAAGGTTTTCAACGGTACCTGCTGGTAGTTTAGCAAATGCTTCATCAGTTGGCGCAAATACAGTAAAAGGACCATCTCCTTTTAACGTATCAACGAGGCCTGCCGCTTTGACAGCTGCAACGAGTGTTGAAAAAGAACCATTGGCAGCAGCTACATCAACGATATCTTTTTTCATACCATGATGATCGGCATGAGCTGCTGAAGATAGGGTTAAACTTGCTAATACAAAAGTCAGAACAGACGCTATTTTCTTAAACATGTTACTTTCCTTTAAATTTATTAGTTGTCGGTTAAATATTACGCCGAGTTGCTAGCTTACGATCATTTTAAAAAAGGGGGGTTACATTACCTTATCCCAATAAAAGTATTTTATAAAAAGCAAAGCCTGCTATTAACCCTCCTAGTGAAAGCTTTTATGAGTAAACACGGTCTGTTTATTTTCAATTTTTTATATCCAGTTCAGCGATATAACGTCATTAATTAACAATAGGAAATAAACCATGAAAAAACGGGCTATTTTTACAGCGCTAATTGCATCACTTTCTTCATTAGCGTCTGTTGCTGGACAAACTGAAATGCAGATAAATACTCATAATCAACAGCTTGAAAATGTGGCTATGATGGCACAATTAACGGGTGAAATGGCACAGCGTATAGTCAATGCAGCGTCTGCAGCGGCACTCAAGGACAATTTAGCTGTATCAATAACCGTTGTGGATGCATCTGGGCAAACGCTGGCGGTACTTCGTGATCATCGTGCCGGTGTTCATACTATTCGTGCCAGTTATAAAAAAGCCTATACCGCCAATTCGCAAAAGCGTGAAACCGCAGTTATAGCAAAAGGCATAAAAGAGGGCACTATTCCAGCAGACCTTCGTTATTTAGATGAAAACATTTTAATATTGGATGGCGGGGTGCCTATTTATATTAACGATACTGTGGTGGGGGCTGTGGGAGTTGGCGGTGCTCATGGCAGTGAGGATGTACGTGTTGCAAAAGCAGGGATCAAAGCGTTATGGTTAGCGCAGTAGAAAAACAGATCACGTTACTAAATATCCCCAAAAGTGATAGTAAAGGAGTTTACAGATTATGAACGAGACTGATTTAGCGCACTTAAAACGCACCGTAGCGCTAGCTAAAGAGGCGCTAGAAGCAGGAGATGAACCGTTTGGCTCTGTGCTTGTTGATGCTGAAGGAAATGTATGTATGGAAGATCGTAACCGTGTTGCGAGTGGCGATCATACACGTCATCCTGAGTTTGAAATTGCTCGTTGGGCAGCAAATAATATGACCCCTGAGCAACGCGCTGGGGCTACTGTGTATACCTCTGGGGAACATTGCCCTATGTGCGCCGCAGCACACGCATGGGTAGGTTTAGGTCGAATTATGTATGTCAGTTCATCTGCGCAATTAACTAGCTGGCATAGCGAGCTCAAAATGACTAAGTCGCCCGTTAACCCGTTACCTATTGAAGCGGTTGCTCCTAATGTCGCTGTTTATGGGCCCGTACCAGCACTTGTTGAGCAAGTTAACGCCCTACATCGTCAATTCCACCAAGCAGATTAACAGCGCAGCAGCGCATGGTATTTAGACTAAAGCGACTACCTGTTATAGTTAACGGTAGTCACTTTTATTAAACGCAGCACAAGGGATTATTATGATCGTTAACCTGTTCGATAAGTTAATATTTGCTTGCGCTTTTATTGTTTCATTGCAACTACCGCAGCTGAGTGATCATTACCAACAACATTTAGCGGGCTTATACCATGCAACAAAATGGCAAGTCGACGGCTATGCAAAAACGGCCAAGCAATATAACTTTTCTAGCACGCAAGCGATGATAAACCGCCATTTAGCAAACACTGAACCTAGTGTCAGAGCCGATGCAAATCAAAAACAGCAAACATTACTGCAATTTGCCGATTTAAAAAAAGGGATGGCTATTTTTGAACAAGGTAATTTAGTGCAAAAAATGCTGTATATGTTCTCCCCTGAGCGCGTTGACAGATTACAAAGTACACTTGATAACTTTAAGTTAGGTATTCCTTTAACCACGAGTGCAGTGTTGTTTGCATTGGTATTAGCTATTTTATTAAATCAATTACTTATGCTGCCACATACTTTATATGTTAGGCGTAAAAAGCGTATTGCATCCGATGCGGTAAAATTTAATAGCTGATCGTCAATGAGTTATCATTGGTAATTTTCACTGGCCCTTTTAACAACAAATGCGCCACGAATGTCACCCAGTTTAAAATCAGTTGCCTGATCATTAGGGTATAAAGTCGCTATTTTTTTAGAAACTGTGGGGTCAATCTGACTGCCATGACACGCTAAACACGCTTTTTGAGTAGGAATCGCTTTTACAAAATACCAGCCATCGGGTCTTTGCTCTTGATATTCTATGCTTGCTAACGGCTCGCCATTGAGCTTACGTTGTTCAAAGTTTAATAAAACATTTTTGAGCCATGCATCGGGTTGATTATCTGAGTTACGAGTTTTCAAAGCACTGCGGCTAATTTGCCAAGGACTATTGCTGTGTTGTGAAGCGATAGCGGGTGCAGCTGTATTACATACACTTATTGCCGCTAGTGGGCCGCTTTGTTTCATAGTACTAACCAGTACCTGTTTTAAATCACTTGAAAATGCCTTAATGGTTTGTCGTGCCTCGTCGGTATTGCTAGCAAAAGCAGCGGATGAAATAAATAAACTGGAAAAAATTAAAATAATGCGCATAATACACCTCCAAACATTAGAAGGTTCTAATATACAGGGTGTCAGGTGTTTTTCAAGTAAATCGTTTAGCATTTAAGCACTTTTTACTTAAGGTACCGCGCCTAAAATCGATAAACAGTTTCAAGAGAAAAGATATGCACAATAAGCACGGTGAGAATAAAGTAATAAACCAACAAAATAACCATGATGCTGGTGGACTTAATGCACAAGATCCATTAGCCGCTATTAAAGCAATTCGACTCGAACAGTTAGCGCAATGTCGGCTTAAAACACAAAAAGAAATACAGCACATGCAAAACAAAAAATAGCCTTGGACGATAAAAACTTGCTAAGTTAACGTTATTAATTTTAAAGGTTGGATAGTGCAATTAATCCGTTATCTATAAAACATCCGCATCAAATTATTACTTTTATAGCTTGGCTGTGCGCTTTAGCTGTGATGTTAATAGGGCTACTTGCGCCTGAAAATAAACGTGTTTTAATGCTGTTGTCACTGAGTTCGCTCTGCTTACTTGTGTTTAATAGTGTAACGATGTCAGCTTGGGTATTTAAACGTTTTAAAGACCAACAATTACGCTTTATTGCTCTTTTAGGCAGTGGCGCTTTTATGTTGTGTATCGCGGGTGATGTGGTTAATTTTAATTTACCCCAACACTATTATCGCTATGGTACCTTGATAAAACATGATTACTTAGTGGATTCAATCTTATTTTTTGCACCTGGTTACAGCCTTTTATTTATAGCCTGTGTGTTAGCTTTTAATATAAAACGCCGGATGTCGCTTATAAAAAGTGCACTTTTTTTTGTTGTTGTGTTGGTGCTAAGTAGTGCGTCGCTCTCTTCTATGTATCTTGAGGGGGTAGGAGATACTATTTTAGCTATGACAGGGGTCTATAGTTTAGTGATAACGTCTGTTGGGCTTATGGGTCTGGTATTAGTTGTTGCCTATGGTGGGATTAACGCACCCAAACCAATAGTGTGGGTGAGCTTAGGGCTTTTCCTTGCTGCATTGGCTGATGCCATTATTGGTGCTTTTTGGATTTATGGTAATCAGGGGCAAGGCTTTTACCCTCAAGTGCGCTATATAAACTGGTTTGTGTATATTAGCTCGCAAAGCTTGGTGATTCACTTAGCAAAAGTTGTTGCAGTAATACAAAATCGCAATAATGCTTAATGATTTTCAGGAAGTAAACCAGAGAATAGCGGCGTTAAAAATTCTTATTAGAATAGCTAAATAACAGATGAAAAAAAAGCCGCTAAATATTAGCGGCTTTAAGCGATAATAATTACATTACGCGCATACCCGGCTCAGAGCCGTCGTCTGGGTTAAGAATGTAAATTTCTTTACCACCAGGGCCTGCCGCAAGTACCATGCCTTCAGACATTCCAAAACGCATTTTACGTGGTTTAAGGTTAGCAACCATTACCGTTAATTTACCTTCAATGTCTTCTGGTGCGTAAGCCGATTTAATTCCAGCAAACACTTGGCGAGTTTCACCGCCTAAATCAAGGGTTAATTTAAGCAGCTTGTCAGCGCCTTCTACGTGCTCTGCTTTGGCAATTTTAGCAACACGCAGGTCTACCTTTGCAAAGTCATCAAACTCAATCTCTTCGCTAATAGGCTCTTTTGCAAGTGGGCAATTAGGATCGATTTTGTCTTTTTCAGCAACTAAGCTTTCTTTTGATTCTTCAACCATTTTATTCACTTTATCCATTTCTACACGTTGCATTAACGGCTTAAATTTATTGATAGGGTGGTTTACTAACGCTGTTTGCACACCCTGCCAAGATAATTCATCATTTAAAAAGGCTTCAACATTACTTGCCATGCCTGGTAGCACTGGTTTTAAGTAAGTGATCAACACGCGAAATAGGTTAAGTCCTAGTGAACAAACCTGATGCGCTTCTTCTTGCTTTGACTCATCTTTAATAAGCACCCAAGGCGCGGCATTATCAATAAACTGGTTTGCTTTATCAGCAAGTGCCATGATTTCACGAATTGCGCGGCTGTATTCACGGTTCTCGTAATATTCGGTGATTGTCGCTGATGCGTTCTGAAATTCTGCAAGCAATTGAGGTTGCATAACTGTATTGCTCAGCTTACCGTCGAACTTTTTAGTAATAAAACCAGCACAACGACTGGCAATATTCACTACTTTACCCACTAAGTCTGAGTTTACACGTTGTGCAAAATCTTCAAGGTTTAAATCTAAATCGGTAATGCCACTATTAAGTTTAGCTGCGTAGTAGTAACGTAAAAATTCTGGGTCTAGGTTATCTAAATAAGTACGCGCTTTAATAAACGTGCCTTTTGATTTAGACATTTTTGCGCCATTGACCGTAACAAAACCATGGGCGAATACGTTAGTTGGCTTTCTAAATTGAGCGCCTTCTAACATCGCAGGCCAAAATAGGCTGTGGAAATAGATGATGTCTTTACCAATAAAGTGATAAAGCTCAGCGTCTGAACCTTCTTGCCAAAATGCATCAAAGTCGATGCCCTGTTTATCACATAAGTTTTTAAAGCTCGCCATATAACCAATAGGCGCATCTAGCCATACGTAAAAGTATTTACCCGGTGCGTTTGGAATTTCAAAACCAAAATAAGGTGCATCACGGCTAATGTCCCATTGCTGGAGACCATCGGCAAACCACTCATCTAACTTGTTGGCCATTTCTTGTTGAATTGTGCCTGAATGTAGCCACTCTTTAAGCATGTCTTCAAAGGCGGGTAAGTCAAAAAAGTAATGCTCAGAATCTTTTAAGATAGGCTCAGCACCCGACATAACAGAGCGTGGGTTGATTAGCTCGGTTGGGCTGTAGGTTGCGCCACAGGCATCACAGCTATCCCCGTTCTGATCTTCTGATTTACATGTAGGACACGTGCCAGTGACAAAGCGATCTGGCAGAAAAATGCCTTTTTCTGGATCGAATAACTGTGAAATAGTGTGCTTTTTGATATGACTGGCATCGTTAAGGCGGTTATAAATAAGCTCACTAAATTCTTTATTCTCTTGGCTATGGGTACTGTGGTAATTATCAAATTTGATATTAAAATCAGCAAAGTCGCGTTGGCGCTCGATACTAACGTTTTTTACCATTTCCTCAGGCGTGATCCCTTGCTTTTGCGCATTAAGCATAATAGGTGTGCCATGAGCATCATCGGCGCATACATAGTATGCTTCGTGGCCTTGTAGTTTTTGAAAACGCGACCAAATATCAGTTTGAATATACTCTAATAAATGCCCTAAATGGGTAGGGCCATTGGCATAAGGTAATGCGCTAGTAATCAGGATCTTTCGCTGTGCCATAATCATTCCGAATTAAGCGTTCCTAGTCAGGAACAGATGAAAATTATTACATTATCGATAAGCAAAGTGATAACAGAGCACACTGCTTATCGATATTTACTAATTGACTGGTGTTAATGCCCTGAATGTTACATAATTCCGTGGCACTTTTCATCAAAGAAACGCTATTTTATTGCTATGTTTGGACTGTCGAAACTATTCTCTGCAAAATCGGTGCAAAAACAACCGATTATTTCTGCTCTAGCGGCCTATCGCAGTGCCGCTTTCGCTGTGGGTATTGAGCAAGATTTCATTGCTGATATCACTCAAAACACCGATAAATCAATTACGGTTAAACTCAATCTCCCTTTTGCGGCGCAATCTGAAATGCCGCATGTGGCTCAATTTTTGACTGAGCGTTTAAAGATTGATGTAAACGTAACGGCTAGTGTTCACCTTAAAGAGGCTGCGAAATTTAAAGCCATTAAACATATTGTTTTAGTCGCCTCAGGAAAAGGTGGGGTGGGCAAATCTACTACGGCCGTTAATCTTGCGGGCTCGCTTAAAAATGAAGGCGCAAAAGTAGGCATACTAGATGCCGACATTTATGGTCCGTCAATTCCTATGTTGTTAGGATTAGTTGGCAGTGAGCCGGTTACAAAAGACAATAAACAATTACAACCGTTTGATGCCAATGGTATTAAAGCGCAATCTATCGGTTTTTTAGTCCCCAGCGATGATGCCACCGTATGGCGCGGCCCAATGGCCTCAGGCGCGCTTAGTCAGCTTTTAAATGAAACCGATTGGGGTGAACTTGATTATTTAATTGTAGATATGCCGCCAGGTACCGGTGATATTCAATTAACCATGAGCCAAAAAGTGCCAGCCAGTGGCACCGTGATTGTCACGACGCCACAAGACTTAGCGCTTGCTGATGCGCAAAAGGGTATTGCTATGTTTAATAAAGTAAATGTGCCAGTGCTCGGTTTGATTGAAAATATGAGCCATTACATTTGTGGGCATTGCGGCGAGGCCAACCATGTATTTGGTAAAGACGGTGCACAAAAATTAGCCCTTAAGCATGGTGTGCCTGTGCTTTCGCATATTCCGCTTGCGATTGATATCAGAGAATCCTCTGAGCAAGGTAAGTTGATTGCCGATGATAAAGATGCGGTTATTAGCAAAACTTACAGCGCGGCCGCACGATTGATTGCCAGCACGCTTTACTATCAACAACATCACAACGCGATTGACGTTGTGATTACGGAAGATTAAAAATGAGACTTTCAGATACACATATTAAAGAATACTTAAACGATGGGCGCATTGTTATCGAGCCCGCGCCAACGAGTGAAATGATTTCAGGGGTTACCGCTGATCTTCGCTTAGGTAATAAGTTTAGAACATTTCATGCCCATAATGCCGCTTATGTTGATTTAAGTGGTCCAAAAGATCAGCTTAATAAAGCGTTAGAATCAATCATGAGCGACGAAATTGTATTAGCTGAAGGCGAAGCGTTTTTTCTACATCCTGGCGAGCTTGCGTTGGCAATAACCTATGAAAAAGTAACCCTACCTGCAGACATTGTTGGTTGGTTAGACGGGCGTTCATCGCTGGCACGTTTAGGTTTAATGGTGCATGTTACAGCACACAGAATCGATCCTGGTTGGAGTGGTAATATTGTTTTAGAGTTTTATAACTCGGGTAAGTTGCCGCTTGCGCTCAGACCTATGATGAAAATTGGCGCAATGAGTTTTGAAACACTTACCGGTCCATGTGAAAGCCCTTATAACACCCGCATTGATGCAAAATATAAAGATCAGAATAGTGCGGTAGCAAGCCGTATCAGTGACGATAAATAACTAAGCTAAACAATAGCTTATTTTTCTAGTTGATGAAGCGCATAACCTAATAGTTGAAAATAATGGTTAAGCGCTTCATTGGCGAGTAACGTGTGCTTTAGCTCAGGATAAATTAAGTTATTATTACTCAAACCGCCGACTAAGAAACTGTTTTTGATTGTTTGATGCTCGTTGATACAGGCTTCAAAACACCGAGCAGCAAGCTCCTCTGGCATACTCATATACTGCTGATTATGCGCTTTATCAAACGCAATGCATTTATTTACAAATTCATTGGCATGTTCACCGCTTTGCTCTAAAAACACCTGTTTATAAAATTCATTAAGTGCATCATTAAGTGGATGGCTTAAGTCGGGAGAGTGTGATAACCATAACTTAGAAGCGAAACCAAAGCGGGTTTTTGATTTAAACAAATGCTCACTAATATGATGATCAAAAGCATGAAACCATTCATGGGCTAAAGCGCCACCGCCTGCATTTTTAGCCAGTGCTAAGGTTTGGTCATACGCATTATAATGTGCTTGCACGCCTTTTTGTCCACCGTGACCAAAAGCGAAATTAAGTTTGCCACGCAGGCCAATGGCAGTGGGTGGTAAATGCAAAATCTGCGCTAAATCAGCCAGCGCATCATAAATTAAGTTGGCACTAATAAAGCGCTCTTCTTTAGTAACCCATTTACCAACCACCATAGAACGAAAACCAAAAGTGGTTCTTATATCATTAAAATCGACTTGATCGTCAAAACGATAGTCGGGGCCTTGGCGAGAAAATCCGCGTTTTAATCGAGATGTGGTATTACGCATCGGTTATTTTATTTCAGCTCATACATTACAAGTAACGTGCTTTTACGTGAGCGGGCATGTGTTGGGTTTGTTTTTTTATTAATTCCTCTAATAAACCATACAAGGGCGCAGGGTTTAGTGCTTCTATGAGCCATAAACTATGCGCTACTGCTTCTAGTGTCGATAAACTATCTGCTCTTGGGGCTTTACGAATAGCATAACGGTTGGTGGGAATATGGCTAAAGCTTACCGTTTTAAACTGTTGTAATAACGGGGTTAATTGCAAAATTTTAAAGGCTTTATTCCATGTACCATCAATCACAATTAAATGCGTAATCTCTTGTAGATTTTCTTTACTATTCGGTCGGTCTAATTTTACGGCGCTCTCGCTTGGGTAGAGTAATACGCTCGATTCTATAGGCAGGTTTTGTAAACAGGCGAAGTCCTGATTATTTTCGCCTCTAATAATTTTACAGTGGGTTAAACCCAAAGCTAATAGCTGCGCCGTATTTTTGCTAACTTTTGCTTCACTGGGGTGCTGCAAAATAATAACCTGTGTTTGGTTATTAACACGGGTAATTGCGCTGCAAATACAAGTGCTTAGCGAAAAGTTACACTGTTTACAAAGAGGACGTGCCATTGAATACACTATTTCGTTGGTACATTTGCCGTAATTATACATTTTTGCACTAATAAAGTTGGTTTTTTTTGTGCTTAGATATAGAGTAAGAGATAAGAAGAAAATCGATGGACCGTATTGAAGGGCATGAATATGACAGAGATCAATATTGACGAATCCGCTTTAGAAAGTATGGAATCGCTATTAGGTGAACAATTTCCAGATACGCTGGAATTTTGTTGTGCGGAATTTGAGCGATTGGGGAACGAAGCAATTGCTGCTCTTGGGCAAGATAAAGAGGCTGCTATTCGCCACTCTCATAGCCTTAAATCAAACGCCGCTCAATTTGGTGCGGCAAGTTTAGCCGAAGTTGCTCGTTTAATTGAATATAATTTAAATAACGGGAATGACGAGCAGGCTGTTAATGCAGCCGATGGATTAATGGCGCAAGTTACTGGTTCACAAGCAAAACTAAATGCATGGTTAGCTGGGCGCTAAACGCGTTTCAATAGTAATAAAAAAGAGTGTTAACGTGAATTTTTTTCAGTTTTAAGCGCTTAATTTTCCTAGTAATTCACGGCTTTACTGCGTTAGTCTAATGGCTAACTTGCTCTTTAGAGGTAACAATGTCAGAAATAAAAAAGAGTCATAAATTAGACGGCGTCTGTTATGACATCCGAGGTCCCGTTTTAGTGCAAGCTAAAAAAATGGAGGATGAGGGCCAAAAGGTATTAAAGCTTAATATAGGTAACCCCGCCGCATTTGGCTTTGATATGCCAGAAGATATGCATCGCGATATCATTCGTAATTTATATTCAGCTCAAGGATACTGTGACTCTAAAGGTCTTTATTCTGCGCGTGTTGCTATTTATCAGCACTACCAACAGCGTGGCTTACACAATTTAGACGTTGATAATATTTACATTGGCAACGGTGTGAGTGAGCTTATCCAAATGGTTACTCAAGCACTGTTGAATAATGATGATGAAGTGTTAATTCCTGCTCCAGATTATCCGCTTTGGACAGCCTCGGTAAAATTAGCAGGTGGTAATCCGGTTCACTACTTGTGTGATGAAGAGCAAGATTGGTTTCCTGACATTGATGATATTAAAAGTAAAATCACCTCTAAAACCAAAGCATTAGTGCTGATTAATCCCAACAACCCAACTGGGGCCGTTTACAGTGACGCTTTACTTGAAGAGTTGATAAATATTGCTCGAGAGCACAAGCTTTTGCTGTTAAGCGATGAAATATACGAGAAAATTCTATACGACGGCGTTACCCATACTTCTATTGGTTCATTATGCGATGATCTCCCTATCATCACCTTTAATGGCTTAGCTAAAACATACCGTGCTGCTGGGCTGAGAATGGGCTGGATGGTGTTAAGTGGTCGCACCGCATTAATGACAGATTTAATTAAAGGCTTAGATATTCTTGCCTCAATGCGTCTTTGTGCCAATGTGCCCGCACAATATGCAATTCAGCAAGCGTTGGGTGGCGTTCAGTCAATTGATAGCTTAATTGACCCCGGTGGGCGTTTATATGTGCAACGAGATATTGCTTGGCGCGGCTTAAATGCGATTGATGGAATTAGTTGTAAAAAGCCTAAAGGGGCGCTTTATGCTTTCCCTAAAGTGGATACCGCTAAATTCAACATTAAAAGCGATGAACAAATGATGTTTGATTTGTTAAAAGCAGAAAAAATATTGTTAGTACATGGGCGCGCCTTTAACTGGCCAGAGCCTGATCATTTTAGATTGGTGTTTTTACCTAATAAAGATGATTTATCGAGTGCAATGATGAAAATGCAGCGTTTTTTCAAAGATTACCGACAAGAATAAAGAAAAAAACGAGCCAAGTGGCTCGTTTTTTCGTTAATGCACTAAAGTAAATGGTCGTGTTTCAAAGCATGCAATAGGGCACTGCATACGTTGCCTTGGGATACCTGCTTCCATAAAGACGTGGCCTTGCACAGTAAACCCATTATTTTTGAATCGTTCTACTTCGTTTAAAATACAATTAATACTGATTGCTTCAATACCTTGCTCCGCTGCTAATTTAACAATGAAATTAAGCAGTGACTTATAAACATGACGGTTGCGATGCTGCGGCAATACGGCGATTCTACCAATTAAACCATCATTACATAATCGACCTGTGGCAACAGGTGAGTGCATATTATCGGTGACCAGAATATGTTGAGCGAGTGCATCTAAGTTATCAAACTCAATACGTTTAGGAATATGTAACTCATATACAAACACTCGCTCCCTTATATGTTGCAGTTGACTTTTTTCACTTTGCCAATCAACTTTGTCAACGGTATAAACCATGACCTCCTCCTAGCTAAACCAAATACCCTCATTAACCAGTGTAGTAAAAGTTTCGATAAAATCTAGGCTAGGTGTGGTTGCATTAAGCACGCTGCTATCAAATTCAATAAAATCAGTAAGCTGTTTTACCGCTTCTAAATCTGATAAGGGTAAAGCGTAGTTTTCGCCATTGATACTTAGAAGTAACTCTGCATCCATACATTGATAAATAGCACGTGTGCCCCCTAAACGCTCAAATGTTACTTGGTTTTCAAGCAGTTGTTGTATTTGTTCGACACTAAATGGGTCTTCTTCAGGGGCTAAGTCCATATCATGCTTAGGTTGGCTAAGGGTATTACCTAACCAGTGTTTAAATAAACTCTCGTCTTCTAGCAATGCTTGCATTAACGTTTTTACTTTATCGACTTCGCTTTGGGTTAGCTCACCTTTGGAATCACGTAGGGCGAGGGTATGGTCGGTATACCTTTTTTGGCCGCTTTCTGTGTCGATAATATGATCAGCAAAACTTGAAAGTAAATCTTGTTGATTAGGTGCTCTAAAACCGACTGAATAGTTAAGTGCATTCTCAACCGCATAGCCTTCATGAGGACAACCGGGTGGTATATATAAAATATCACCGGGCTCCAAAATACAATCAATTACTGCACTAAAAGCTTCAACTTGCAGTAATGTTTTATTTTGAGCAAATTGTTTTAGTGTTGGGTCGGGTAATCCTACCCGCCAATGGCGCTTACCTTCACCTTGAATAATAAATACATCGTATTGGTCTAGGTGTGGGCCAACACCGCCACCTGGGGTTGAGTAGCTGATCATCAAATCATCTATTCGCCAATTAGGTATAAAGCGAAAAGGTTCAAGTAACTGAGCAGCTTCTGGGTGCCAATGATCCACTGCTTGCACGAGTAGTGTCGAGTGCTGATCAGTGAGTATTTCAAAATCGTCAAATGGTCCCTGATGCGATTGCCATTGTTGATTGTGGTTAGTAATAATGCGCGATTCTATGCTGTCTTCCATAGCAAGGCCTGCGAGTTCATTCGCATCAAGTGGATCTTGAAAATCTTTAAAACCAGCTTTGATCAACAGTGGTTTTTTTTGCCAATATTGACTTAAAAACGCTTGCTCTGATAATTCATTTATTTTTAATTGATACATAGAATGCCTATAACGTTAAGACCTAAATGAAAAAAGCGAAAGGCAGGTACCTTTCGCTTTTTATTAGTAGATTTGAGTGATTAAACTAAATCATCAATAAACTTAACAGCGCGACCAATGTAGTTAGCCGGCGTTAGTTTTTTCATTTCAATTTTTGCAGCTTCTGGTAGGTCTAAACCATCGATGAAATCAGCCATAATTTCTTGATTTACACGTTTACCACGGGTTAAATCTTTTAGCTTTTCATATGGTTTTTCAATACCGTATTTACGCATAACGGTTTGAATTGGTTCAGCGAGCAGCTCCCAGTTTTGGTCAAGCTCATCTGCCAAACGTTGCTCGTTTACTTCAAGTTTGCTTACACCTTTAAGGGTTGATTGGTATGCAATTACCGCATAACCCATACCTACACCTAAGTTACGTAATACGGTTGAGTCAGTTAAATCACGTTGCCAGCGAGACACAGGTAGTTTTTGTGCTAAATGACCAAAGATAGCATTGGCTAAGCCTAAATTACCTTCTGAGTTTTCAAAATCAATCGGGTTCACTTTGTGTGGCATAGTTGATGAGCCAATTTCACCGGCAATGGTTTTTTGCTTAAAGTGATTAAGTGCAATGTAGCCCCACATATCGCGGTCAAAATCGAGCAAAATGGTATTAAAGCGTGCAATTGCATCAAAAAGCTCTGCTATGTAATCATGCGGTTCAATTTGCGTGGTAAACGGGTTGAGTGTTAAACCTAGGCTAGTTACAAACTTATCGGCGTGGGTATGCCAATCGTAGTCAGGGTACGCACTTAGATGTGCATTGTAGTTACCCACAGCACCGTTTACTTTACCTAGCATTTCTACTTGTGCAATTTGGTCACGTTGACGCTTTAAACGCATGTAAACATTTGCAAACTCTTTACCCATAGTCGAAGGCGTTGCAGGCTGTCCATGTGTACGAGTCATCATTGGAATGGCTTTGTACTCAATTGCTTTTTCTTTAATGGCGCTTAATAACTCATCACAATAAGGTAAAACGACGTGGTTACGCGCTTCAGTTAACATTAAACCATGAGATAGGTTATTAATATCTTCAGAAGTACAGGCAAAGTGAATAAATTCGTTAATTGCGTGTAGCTCAGCATTATCAGCTACTTTTTCTTTTAGTAAATACTCTACGGCTTTAACATCATGGTTTGTCGTGCGTTCGATGTCTTTAACCCGCTGAGCATCAGCTTCACAGAAGTTATCTACAATTGCATTCAACAGCGCATTTGCTTCGTCGCTAAAAGCGGGGACTTCTTTAATCTCGCTTGCTGCAGCTAACGCTTGCAACCAACGCACTTCAACGGTTACGCGGTATTTGATTAATCCAAATTCGCTAAAAATACTGCGTAGTTCAGTGGTTTTGCTGCCGTAGCGACCATCAACCGGAGAGATAGCCGTTAACGCTGAAAGCTCCATAATAACTCCTAAATTTTAGTTTGAACGATAATTAAATTTTTGTTTTAGCTATGGCGAGAATTTTTCTTTTCGCAAAAAAGAAATGACGACGTTTGCCGCCCATTTGTCGCCATAATACTGCACTGCGAATTCCGGCTAAAAGTAATGCGCGGATTTTATTTTGCGTGAGCTGCTGTTTTAATAACTCGGGTTTACCATAAACCTGAATTCGGTGCCCAAGGGGGCTTAGCACCGACGAGTATATATCTGCTAAACCGGCAACAACACTGTCATCGGTAATAGCAAAATGATCTAAACGACGATGAATATCATCAATACGTTTACCTAATTCATTGAGGCTTTTACTGTTAGCACTAAGGGCACGCTCTAACTGCATTAAACCACCTACATATTTGACTATTTCTACATCTTTTTGAGCACCGGCACTCAGTTGTGCCATCAATGTTTTATAGCCGTCACGTAAGTTATGCTCACCTTGATAAACATCTTCTGGGGAAGCTGGCGAGGTTTGCACAATACTTGATAATAAAATCGATAAATCTTGTTCATCAGCGCGGCCATATTGGGCAACCTTCTGAACTTGCTTAGCCACTTGGCACATGGCAGCAAGCGCCATGACTTGATGTTGATTCATTATTTGATCACCGAGTCAATAATACCACCACCTAAACACACTTCATTAGCGTAAAATACGGCAGATTGTCCTGGGGTTACCGCTTTTTGTGGCTCATCAAATAATACGCGTGCCATACCATCTTCACCAACTAACAAGGTACAGCTTAGGTCTTCTTGACGGTAGCGTGTTTTTACGGTGCAACGAGTAGTACCTTGAGGACCGACACGATCTACCCAGTGTAATTGGTTGGCATTTAGGCCATTACTGTAAAGGCGAGGGTGATTTTTACCTTGACCCACAATCAATACATTGCGTTCAACATCTTTGTCTACAACATACCAAGGTTCGCCTGAGCCTTCTTTCATACCACCAATTAACAAGCCTTTGCGCTGACCTAAGGTGTGGTACATTAAACCTTCATGTTCACCAACGTTGTTACCATCTGTGTCTTCAATAACACCAGGTTGGGCAGGTAAGAATTTTTGTAAGAAATCTTTAAATTTACGCTCACCAATAAAACAAATACCAGTACTGTCTTTTTTATCGTGGGTAATTAAATCTTGCTCTTCAGCAATACGGCGCACTTCTGGCTTGGCAATATCTCCGACAGGGAACAGCGTTTGCGCGATATGTTCATGACTCAATGTGTACAAAAAGTAGCTTTGGTCTTTATTATCATCTAGGCCACGGCACATAACATATTTATCATCTCTGAGCTCACGACGCACGTAGTGGCCCGTTGCTATAAAGTCAGCACCAAGTGCTTGAGCCGCAAATTCTAAAAAGGCTTTAAATTTAATTTCTTTGTTACACATGATGTCTGGGTTAGGTGTGCGACCAGCTTTGTACTCAGCTAAAAAGTATTCGAATACGTTGTCCCAGTATTCCGCTGCAAAGTTAACGGTATGAAGTTCAATACCTAATTTGTCACAGACAGCTTGGGCATCTTTTAAATCTTCAGCGGCAGCGCAATATTCATCATTGTCATCTTCTTCCCAGTTCTTCATAAACAAGCCTTCTACTTGGTAGCCTTGTTGTTTTAATAAATATGCAGATACAGAAGAATCAACACCGCCGGACATACCAACGATGACTTTAATGTGACTATTTTCGCTCATGAATAATTTCGCTTATACAGATTACTGTTAACTTGGAAAGGCCGCGATTATAGCATGTATTTTGTAAGTGCTTAAAGAGAGGAAGGGCTATTGAATAGATTTTGTTGCTTTTTTTTATGTTGGTTAGGGATGATTTACTCCTTGTTAGTCGATTTTTACTTAGTCGATTAGATTACACATTTTGCGGTGCTATTATAGCCCCTTTGTTTGAACACATTTTAATTTGCAAAGAACAACAGGTCCAAGATGTCAGGCCATTAAATTATAAACACTCATTTAAGTTATAAATGATGAGTAAATGTTGTTTATTTAAGGTGTTAGTACTGTTTATAGAATATCAAAGAATATATTTATTATTGTTCATTAACAAACCTTTACAACCAAATGATTATGCAATACCTTTAGATGAGTTTAAATTGAATAAACACTCAAATAAGTATTTATAATATAGTCAATGGAATGAATATATGAATTATGCTTCTCAAGCACAAAAGGTAAAATCTTACGTTGTTGAGTTATCAACAAAGTTACAACGCGATGATTGCTTAGTAGCAGAACAATTACCACATAACGTTAAAGAATCAGCTTACCAACTGTTTTATCAAACCATTAGGGTTCCTCGTCCTTACCGCTTTGAAGAACCCAACCCTATTTCAGCGCTATTTAGACTCATTGAACATTCTTTAGACTTTATTAATCCCTTTCAACAAGTCATTTTAAAGCAGCTAGAAAAGTGGTGGTTAGAATGGCATTTTGTTGCCACTATGAATGCTTCTCTTGAAATGAAACACGTTGAACAGCAGCGTTTTGTTAGTAGTGCAACTGAACATCCAATGCGAAAACATGAGCTGAGCCATTATGCAAAATTATTTACTATTTTGCCTTTGCCCGTGTGTAATGTTTGTATGGTAACCGGCGATATTTTAAAGCTTAATCAACGCTTTGTAGATGTATTTGGCTATACAATTGATGATATCCCTAATTTAAAACAGTGGTGGAAAGCCGCGTATCCTGAGCCTAGTTATAGAGAGTCGGCTCAAACGATGTGGGGTGAGTCTTTAGCGCAGGCAAATAAAAATAATGACGATATTCCTGCTAATGACTATCAAATTGTATGTAAAGATGGCTCAAAAGTGATAATGCAAGTGTCAGGTATTAGTGTAGAAAGTGAATTTATTGCTGTATTTAACGATGCGACGGAGCGTTTGAAAACTCAAGAGATACTCAGCGATATGGCCTTTTTAGACTCATTGACTAAAATTGCCAACAGACGCCGTTTTGACGAAAAATTACATGCTGAATTTAAAAAACTGATAAAAGTAAATACTCAACTTTCTATGATCATTATTGATATAGATAATTTCAAAAAATTTAATGATAGGTATGGTCATATTGCCGGGGATAAGTGTTTACATAGCGTAGCGCAAAAACTAGCAGAAACAGTCAGTCGTCCTGAGGACTTTGTAGCGCGCTATGGCGGAGAAGAGTTTGTTGTTTTACTCCCACAAACAGATAATCAAGGTGCACTCTTTATTGCAGAACAAATACAAAAATCTATTGAAGATTTAGCGATAGCTCATGAAGATAGTTTTACTGGCTTTCTCTCTGTGAGTATGGGAGTTCATACGGTAAAACATGGCGAAAAAACTAACCATGTCGATTTCTTTAAAGCAACGGATAGTGCGCTGTATTATGCAAAAAGGCAGGGCAGAAATTGTATTGCCTTAGGAAGGCATGAATAACACAGCATGTTTAACCTTTGCTTTTAATACCAGATAAGCAAAGGCTAACGTAAAGTATTAACTGTTGGTTGGTGGTCCACTGGTTTTATATTGACCTGTTTCAATTCCATCGAGTGTGTATTTACCAATACTATAGCGAATTAACCGTAACGTTGGGTGGCCAATGTGTGCGGTCATTCGTCGAACTTGACGGTTCTTCCCCTCGTTTATAGTGATACTCAACCAAGATGTAGGAATTGATTTACGTTCTCTCACTGGGGGAGTGCGTGGCCAAAGCGCTGGTTCATCGATTAACTTTACCTGTGCAGGTAAGGTTAATCCATCTTTGAGTTCGACCCCTTGACTGAGCGCATCAATAGATGCTTCTGTAGGCACCCCCTCAACTTGTACCCAGTACGTTTTGTTGGTTTTTTTACCAGGAGCGGTTAAGGTATTTTGTAATTTCCCGCAATTGGTCAATAATAACAAGCCTTCACTGTCTCTGTCTAAGCGACCCGCAGCATAAACATCTTTAATAGGAATAAAATTAGCCAGTGTTTGTCTATTTTGCTCGTCTGTGAATTGGCAAAGGACATCATAAGGTTTGTTAAATAAAATAACTTTTTTATCGCTTTGGGCTATCTGCGGCTTAATTGCTCTTTTTATCGGGCTCTTTTTTACAGCACTGCGCGAATATGTACGACCTGTATTGCGTTTACTTGTTGAAGATGACGTGTTTTTAGCTTTTTGTTTCATTAAATACACCGTGCAGGTTTAGGTAAGCCCGCAATTTTAGTGGCTTGTTTGGCCGGTCCCTTTGGAAAAAGTTTATACAAGTACATGCTATTACCTTTATCCTCACCGAGCGCTTTAGCCATCGCTTTGACTAACATTCTAATGGCTGGACTGGTGTTGTATTCAAGATAAAATGCGCGCACAAAGTTAACAACTTCCCAATGCTGCTCGGTTAATATAATGCTTTCATGTTGTGCAATAACATCGGCCAATTCTTTAGACCAATCAGTATGATCTAGCAGGTAACCTTGCTTATCTGTGTCTATTGTTTGATTATTAAATTCAAGCATAAATCACCAAGTAATTGATTGTTTAGATGATAAACTTAGGGTAACGAACTCATCATAGCTAATCGCTTTATCATTCAAATTTAAAGAGATACCACGCGCCGCTGCATCGTCCTTTAAAATATAAAGCGAATCGGCAAATTGCCTGTATTGCCCTTTAGCAAAACAGGCATCACCCACTAATAAAACCGAGTCTGTTAGCATAATCAGATTATCGAGACTGTTTGCACTGTAGTAATTCAGCGGTTTTGAAAATATATGTAAAGTGCTCATAGCGTTACCACGTGCTGCTGATTTTGAATTAACTGTTTTTGGGCATTAAAGTTAACGGTTTTTACTTCAATAAGTAGCTCATTTTTACTTAAACCGTAGTCAATGAGTGACTTCTCACACACGTAGATATTGTCAACATCATATATTTCTAGGGTTTTAATATTTTTAAAAAAATCTTTAAGTCCCAAACTATTCGGGCTTTGATTTTTTTTAAGAGCTAACACCGCAGGGCCGCTAAACAACCAACTTATATTTTGATCAACTGCGGCAAAAATAAGCGTCATATCGAGTGCATCGCGAATATGCATGTCATCAAATGGACTTGATTGACTAATAACGAGTACATTAATCATTTAAATTGTATCCATTTATCTGCTTCACTGGCTAACATAGCAAATTCAGCGAGGCCTGCTACAGCGAATACACCAGTATTTTGCATATCTAAGCCACGCTTTTCAGCTGCGGTAACGCACAGCATTAAATTAATATTTTTGTCGGCTAGCTGCTGCCAAAGTGAGGATAAATTGAGCTCATCTGAGGCAAGTTCAAAATGCGTTGAAGCATGATAGATACCATCTTGGTATAAAAATATTGCATCAACACTATGCCCTTGTGCTAAACAGGCGTGAGCAAATTTAACAATTCGCTGTGTGGTATCGTGATCCGATGGTGGAGTATGTAAAGAAAGTACAAAGCGTGCCAAAACTATTCCAATAAAAAAGCCCCAATAAAGGGGCTATTTTAACAGAACTATTTAATTAGTCATTATTTGCGCCAAGTAACGCAAGTAAAGACGTAAATAAGTTATAAACGCTCAGGTATAAAGAAACCGTTGCGCGGATATAATTCGTTTCGCCGCCATTGATGATTCTGCTCGTATCGAACAAAATTAGGCCAGACATGATTAATACCACAGCTGCGTTTAGTACAATAAACATTAAAGAGCTACCTAGGAAAATATTTACAATACTTGCCACGATAACCACAATTAAGCCCACAGTTAAAAAACCACCCATAAACGAGAAATCTTTTTTAGTGTTAAGTGCATAAGCAGATAAACCAAAGAAGATTAACGCCGTAGAACCTAGCGCTTGCATAATTAGCATAGGGCCATTAGGTAATTGTGCATAGTGATTAAGGAGTGGGCCTAAACCAGCTCCCATTAATCCTGTAAACGCAAACACCCAAAATACACCAGATGCTGTGTCGGCTTTTTTGTTTACAACAAAAAGAAGGCCAAACGAAACCAGAGTGAACACTAGTCCCATGAAATAAGGTAATTGCAGTGCCATTGAAATGCCGGCGGTGACGGCACTAAATGCAAGTGTCATTGCAAGTAGAAAATAAGTGTTTTTAAGCACTTTGTTTGTTTCAATGGTCGACATTACCGGCTTTGCAGTATTGTACGATTGATTAAATGCCATTGTAGAGCTCCTGTAAGTGAAACTAAGTAGTTCCTGTAATTTAACTAAAATTAGATTACCAACTCTTATATGTTTGGGCAAACCTTTGTAGATCAATAGACAACTAAATTTAAATAAAAGTTCACTCGGCGTATAGGAATCGCCCTTTTTGCTTTATGTTTAAACAAATTAGTTGTTTTTTAATCACTTGAACAAATAATTGAAAAAAAAGCTTCACAAAGCCCATGGGTTTCCCTATTATTCAGGCCGTGCGGAGAGATGGCAGAGTGGTCGAATGCACCGGTCTTGAAAACCGGCAGGGGTTTATAGCCCCTCTAGGGTTCAAATCCCTATCTCTCCACCATTATATTAAAGCCCGCTTATTAGCGGGCTTTTTTGTGTCTAATTTTCGCTATACCTAACCTCAAAACCAAGTATATTTAGTTAAAAAATACGACCATAGTCTCTATTTATAAGCTACAGCTCTTAGGGCATGCTAAGAAATAAGATTTATGCTTGTGTATTTAAGGTTCTTACTATGAAACATCAACTTGCTAAAAGCGTCGCACTTTCATTATTATCTCCTGTTATTATCGGCAGTATGCTAGGAATATATTACGCATTGACTATGCGTGGTGACGCGGTGTCTATCTTTTTAGGACTATTGATGACGGCCATTGCTAATGCCCACATAGTAGGGTTAACAATGGCTGCGTTTGTGGTGCCAGGCTACTTACTTATGTTTAAGTATTCTAAGGTGAATTATTCTGGGGTATTAACTCTTGGCTTACTGGGTGGCGCTATTTTTAGCTATCTGCTTAGTGCGACTACTGGCGAGATATTTTTAATCAATAGTGTGATGTCGGGATTTGCTGCAGGACTGTTTTTATTTGGCTTGCGTAAATCGGTACAAAGCTAATTGCAGAATATTTAATCAAGTGTGTCGTAAAACCATGTAATTTCCTTTTTTTTACCCGCAAAAGGTTTCAATTTTTAGTGACAAAGAGTACCTTTAGCTACTGTATGTTTAATAAGAAGTAGTTTGGTATGCAAAAGCACGATTTTTACCAGTCATTAGTTAAGCAAACTGAATCGCTGATAGGCGGTGAATCAAACATAATTGCCAATATGGCAAATATTAGCGCGCTGTTATTTACTTCTTTAGAAGATGTGAATTGGGCGGGCTTTTATTTTATGGATTCACCGACAGAATTGGTACTTGGTCCATTTCAAGGCAATCCAGCTTGTATTCGTATTCCGGTAGGGAAAGGGGTATGTGGCACTGCTGCGGCAACCGAGCAAACCCAGTTAATTTCAGATGTGCATGCGTTTGACGGTCATATAGCCTGTGATGCGGCGTCAAATTCTGAGATAGTTGTACCTATCATGAAAAACGGCCGTGTATTTGCGGTACTTGATATAGATAGCCCAAGTATTGGCCGATTTGATACTGATGACCAAGCAGGGCTTGAAGCACTTGTAAAATGCTTAGAGGCTAGCCTGTAATGAAAGATTTGCTAAATGTTCAAGATTACCTATTCGCCGTTCAAGATGTAGGTGATTGGGAAGGTGAAGAAGAACATGTAGCGGAAACGCTCAATGATTTGATTCACATGGCCTGGGATCGTCTACCTGATGATTTAGACTGTGATTCAATTGATGAAATTATAAATGGTATTTGGGAACATTTACGTGGTGATATGGCTGTGATTGAAACTGACTTTGAAGAGTTAGTTGATTGGAGCATCCACTATGTTGATTCTGCCCTTGATGAAAAGATGTGATTAAATAGGTTCTAAAATGGAAACCACAAACAAGCTAAAAGATATTAATGAAGTATTGGAGTTCTTATACCAAGAATTTCCACAATGTTTTAAACAAAAAGAAGGCATTCAGCCGCTTAAAGTAGGTATCTTTAAAGATATCGCTGAGCGTATTGAAGGGTCTGAAAAAGTTAGTAAAACACAAGTACGCCAAGCACTTAGAAAATACACATCTAACTGGCGCTATCTTGAAGCGGTTACTAAATCTGAGTTCCGTATTGATCTTGACGGAAATCAAGGCGAGAAAGTTGAGCAAGAGCATATCGACCACGCACAAAAAGCGTTGGAAGAAAGCCGTGCTAAAATGGCAAAGCGCAAAAAGCAGCAACGCCCACGTCAAGACTCAGATGCAAAATCTTTTAAGAAGAAGCCAGCGCATTCAGCTAAAAATCCATCAGCTGCAGCAAAACCTACCAAAGCCGCTGCGCCTAAGCGTTCAGGAAAAGTTGAACCTTTACCTGCAGGCGAGGTCAAGGTTAATAACAAGGTTAAAGTTAAACTTGGCCAAGCACTTGTTAATGCAGTAATCACTGAAGTAAACAAAGACGATGTTCACGTTGAACTAGTGACAGGTATGCAAGTAAAAACCAAAGCCGACAGCTTATACATTATTTAAGTTGCGAAAAAAATTAAGGAGTTGTGTATGAGTAAAAAGTTTACGCTCATTCCGTTAGTTGCTGCGCTGTTTTCAGGTTCGTTATTTGCTGCAGTAGAGCCGGTAACATTAGAAGACTTACCCTTGTTAAAACAAGAAAGTCAGCACGGTACAGCCAGCAAACGAGTGGCTAATCTATTTACTCGTTCACATTACACACCCGTTCGATTTAACGATGAGCTTTCGAGTAAAGTATTTGATCGTTACATCGAATCCCTTGATTTTAATAAAAGCGTGTTTTTAAAAAGCGATGTAGACTCATTTGAGCAATATCGTAACCGTTTTGATAACGCGCTGCTTAGCGGCCAGTTAGGGTTTACGTTTGATATTTTCAACTTAAGCCTTAAACGTCGTTTTGAACGTTATGAATTTTCACTGTCGCTACTTGAAAACGAAATGACGTTTGACGAAGAAGATGAATATTTTTATGACCGCGAAGATGCGCCGTGGGCAACTACCCAAGCTGAGCTTGATGAAATTTGGCGCGAACGGGTAAAATATGATGCACTGCGTTTAAAAATGACTGGCAAAGATTGGCCAGGCATTAAAGAGGTGTTGACTAAGCGCTATAAAAACGCAGAAAAACGACTTGTTCAGTCAAAATCTGAAGACGCATTTCAAATTGTAATGAACTCGCTAGCACGCAGTATTGAAGCGCATACTTCATACTTGTCACCTCGTCGTGCTGAACAATTTAAAATGGACATGGACTTAGAGCTTGAGGGGATTGGCGCAGTATTAACGCCTGATGAAGACTACACGGTTATTCGTAGTCTAGTTCCAGGAGGCCCTGCAGACAAATCTGAGCAGATTAAAGCCGATGATCGCATTATTGGTGTGGCTCAAGAGGGCGAAGAGTTTGTTGATGTTATTGGTTGGCGTTTAGATGACGTGGTTGATCTTATAAAAGGCCCTAAAGGCACTAAAGTACGTTTACAATATTTAAAGGGTGCAGATGCTCACGGTACGCCAAAGGTAGTTGAGATAACCCGTGATAAAATTCGTCTGGAAGACCGAGCAGCAAAATCAGAAGTATTTGAAGCCAGCTATTCAGATCTGACTAGTAAAATAGGGGTAATCGAAATCCCTGGCTTTTACAACAACCTTTCTAAAGATGTAAAAGTAGAACTTGCTAAATTAAAAGAGCAAAAAGTTGACGGTATTATTATAGACCTACGTCAAAACGGCGGTGGTTCGCTATATGAAGCGACGCAATTGTCAGGCTTGTTTTTTGATCAAGGCCCAGTGGTACAAATTCATACATTAAATAATCGCATTGAAGAGCAAAAAGACCGTGATGGCATTACCTATTACGATGGCCCACTGACGGTACTTGTTGATAGATACAGCGCGTCTGCATCTGAAATATTTGCAGCGGCAATGCAAGACTATGGCCGCGCAGTTATTATTGGTGAACAAACCTTTGGTAAAGGCACTGTGCAGCAGCATAAAGGCCTCGCACGCGCTTATGATTTATACGATAACCCACTAGGCAGTGTGCAATACACCATTGCTAAGTTTTACCGTATTAACGGCGGCAGTACGCAGCATAAAGGTGTGATCCCAGATATTACGTTCCCATCTGCCATTGACCCAGCTGAGTGGGGCGAAAGCAAACAAGACAATGCATTGCCATGGGATAGCATAGTACAAGCACAGTATAAACAAATAGGGCGTTTAGATCCGGTCATCAGTCATCTTGAAAAACAACATGATGAGCGAATTAAAACAGAGCCTGAATTTAATTATGTATTTGAAGATATTACCCGTTACAACGAAGAAAAAGATCGTAAAACGATTTCTTTAGTTGAGAAAAAACGTATTAAAGAAAAAGAAGAAAATGAGGCACGTGCATTAGCTCGTACTAACGAGCGTTTAAAACGTTTAGGTAAAGAGCCAGTAGAAAACCTTGACGATGTACCAGAGGTGATTGAAAAGCTCGACCCATTCCTTGAAGAAGCGGCACTAATAACGCAAGATTATATTAGATACGGTCGTATGGCTAAGCGCTAATTAAGGCTTTGCTCGTTAAAAAAAAGGCGCTTAGGCGCCTTTTTTACTATCGATAATTTGCTAAATTGTTATAATCGCAGATTACCAAAAGTTGAGCTAGATCAACACTGCTCAATAAATGCGCGTACGTGCTAATAAAAATAATCAACATGCATCGAATGTGTGTAGGAGTCTATATTTTGAAGCCCATTGAAGAAAAACCACTTAAAAGTGCCACACTTTTTGATGCACTCATTCCAATTGCTGTATTAATTTGTTTGTTAGGTGCCGCCGTGTACCTATTTGGCGATGATTCATCATCAGGCCCGAATCAAATTGCATTACTGTTTGCAACTTTTGCTGCAGCACTGATTGGTTTAAAAAATGGCTACACATGGAAAAAATTAGAAGATGCAATGATTGAGGGAATTACCTTATCTCTTAGCGCTATTTTAATTTTACTCATGGTGGGGGCACTTATCGGAACATGGTTATTATCAGGAACGGTTCCGACCTTAATTTATTACGGCTTACAAATTATCAACCCTAGCTGGTTTTACGCCGCGAGTTGTTTAATTTGTGGCATTGTAGCAATGAGTATTGGTAGTTCGTGGACCACGGCAGCGACCATAGGTGTCGCATTACTTGGCGTTGCTTCTGGACTTGGCCTAGAGCCGACGGTTACCGCCGGTGCAGTTATATCAGGCGCTTACTTTGGCGACAAGCTTAGCCCATTGTCAGAAACAACCAATTTAGCACCGGCTGTTGCTGGCGCTGATTTATTTGAACACATTCATCATATGTTATGGACAACTGTTCCAAGCTTTGTGATTGCATTAATCATTTTTGTATTTATGGGGTTCAATGCCACCGCGGCAGGCGAGTCGGGTCAAATTGATGAAATAACATCAATTCTTCAACAAAACTTTAATATTGGTTTAGAAATGTTGGTGCCTTTAATCGTGTTACTAGTTTTAGCAATAAGAAAAATGCCAGCGTTTCCGGCTATTTCTATTGGTGCTGTAATAGGGGCTGTATGGGCATTGTTATTTCAATCTGATTTAATTGCTAACCAAATAGATATGACTCAAGGCGAGTTTGTTGGTTACTTTAAACTGGTTTGGACCACCTTTTTTGACGGTTTTATTATTAGTACCGGTGATGAAAAAATGGACTCGTTGCTCAGTGGCGGTGGCATGTCAGGCATGCTAACAACCACATGGTTGATCATGACGGCACTTATGTTTGGTGCGATTATGGAAAAAACGGGTCTACTTGATATATTTGTTAAAAGTATTCTTAAAATCGCAAAAAGTACCGGTTCATTAATTGCTTCAACTATTGCTACCTGTATTGGTACCAATATTATCGCAGCCGATCAGTATATTGCTATTGTTGTACCTGGGCGAATGTTTAAAGAAGAATATAAAAAGCGCGGGTTAAAGCCAGTTAATTTGTCACGCACACTAGAAGATGGTGGCACAATTACCAGCCCGCTCATACCATGGAATACCTGTGGTGCGTATATGCAAAGTGTCCTATTAATCAATCCGTTTGATTATGCACTTTATGCATTTTTCAACCTTATAAATCCTTTCTTAGCCGTTATTTATGCTTACTTAGGTATTAAGATACTGCGTATCAAGCCTAAGCAAACGGCTTAATTTAAGTAGCTCCTTTTATAACTAAAAGGGGCTATTTTTTTGGAGTGATCATGACTGAACTACAAAAACCTCAAGCAGAATATTTAAAAGACTATAAAGCCCCCGATTTTTCAATCGAGCATACTGAGCTGACTTTCGACTTACAGCCATTAACGACTCAAGTAAATGCTTTATTAACGCTTAAACGCGTGGGTGATTCAAATGCCCCCCTGGTATTAGATGGCATTGACTTAACTTTGATCTCTTTATCTATTGACGGTGCAGAGCTCACAGATTATAAAATAATAAATCAGCAATTAATCATTAATAATCTGCCTGATGAATGTCAGTTAAGCATAGTGACGCAAACTTCACCGCAAACAAACACATCACTTGAGGGATTGTACTTATCGGGAGGCGCTTATTGTACTCAATGTGAAGCGCAAGGGTTTAGAAAAATAACCTACTACATGGATCGTCCTGATGTACTTTCAACTTTTGATGTCACTATTATTGCCGATACGGCATTTCCGCATTTGCTCTCTAATGGTAACCAAGTGGACAGTGGTGAAACGCAAGATGGACGCCATTTTGTAAAATGGCAAGATCCGTTCAAAAAGCCGAGTTATTTGTTTGCTCTAGTGGCAGGGGACTTTGATGTTTTACACGATAAATACACTACCCGCAGTGGTAAGGATGTCACCCTAGCGTTATTTGTCGATAAAGGAAACTTACCTAAAACAGAGCATGCTATGACGTCGCTTAAAAAAGCGATGGCTTGGGATGAGTCACGTTTTAATTTAGAGTATGACCTTGATATTTATATGATTGTTGCCGTTGATTTCTTCAATATGGGAGCAATGGAAAATAAAGGGTTAAACATTTTCAACAGCAAATGTGTGCTGGCAAATCAAGAAACGGCAACCGATAAAGATTACCACACCATTGAGTCTATTGTTGGCCACGAGTACTTTCATAACTGGACCGGAAATCGTGTAACTTGTCGTGATTGGTTTCAGCTGTCTTTAAAAGAAGGTTTAACGGTATTTAGAGATCAAGAGTTTAGCAGTGATTTAGGCTCTCGTGCGCTAAATAGAATTGACGCGGTAAAAGTGATGCGCACTCATCAATTTAGCGAAGATGCCGGCCCAATGGCACACCCAATACGCCCAGAAAAAGTCATCGAAATGAATAACTTTTACACCGTTACAGTGTATGACAAAGGGGCTGAAGTTATTCGTATGATGCATACATTGTTGGGTGAGGAAAATTTTCAAAAAGGCATGACACTGTATTTTCAGCGTCATGATGGCCAAGCGGTTACCTGCGATGATTTTGTTGCGGCAATGAGTGATGCATCATCAATTGATTTATCACAATTTAAGCGTTGGTATAATCAGTGTGGGACACCACGTTTAAACGTTACCAAAGCGTATGATGAAAGTGCACAAATCTTCACGCTCACTATAGAGCAACTTGCGCCCCTGAATCAGCCTGATAATGCGATGTTACATATTCCTTTTGCGATTGAACTTTTAGATCAGCAAGGCCAAAGTATTGCATTGCAATACCAAGGTAAAAAGGTTGATAGCGTATTAAATGTTACTCAAGCTAAACAAACATTTCATTTTGATAATATTGAACACAGTCCAACCGCCGTATTGCTAGAAGATTTTTCAGCACCGTGTATTTTGAATCAACAGATCACTGAAGCTGATTTATTACATATTATGCGTTTTGCACGCAGTGACTTTTCACGCTGGGATGCACAACAACAATTGTTTATTAATGCACTCAAGGCAAACGTTATTTCAGCTAGTAATGCACCACTAAGCGATGCCGTTATTGATGCACTTAGGGTGCTAATATCGCAACGAGAGGGTGATTTAGCGCTGATTGCTGAACTCTTAAAACTGCCTAGTTTTGATACTTTAGCTGCGGAGTTTGACGTTATTCCGGTTGATGACATTATTGCCAATATTGAGCTATTCGAACAACAAATTGCCAAACAACTACATACTGAGTTTTTAAGTTGTTATCAGGCAATCACCGATGATGGTAGTGTGAGTGCCAAAGCGGTGGCTATTCGCGCTTTAAAACAACTTTGCTTGCACTATTTAGCAAAAACAGACAGTGCTAAGGCGGCAAGCTTAATTGAGCAGGCAGCAGCATCAACAAATATGACTAATGTGCTTGGCGCTTTGAGTAGTGTAGTTAAAGCTGCGCACCCATTATCAAATCAATTACTTGCGCATTTTGACAGCCAATGGCGCCATGATGTACTCGTAATGGATAAATGGTTTGCTTTACAAGCAATGAATAGCGCTGATGATGCCATTGAGAAAATTAAGGCCTTGTATACACATCCATGTTTTGATTTTTCAAATCCGAATCGAGTTCGTGCATTAGTGGGGAGTTTTTCGCACTTTAATACCGCACAATTTCATCGTCTAGATGGTCAAGGTTATACATTACTTGGCGATTTATTAATTAAGCTTAATGCGATTAACCCGCAAAATGCATCACGTATGTTAACGCCGTTTATGTCATGGCGTCGCTATGATGAAACCCGTGCCAGTGCAATGAAAGCGCAATTAGAGCGCCTTTCGAATTTAGAAGGGTTAAGCGATGATTTATTTGAAAAGGTTGAAAAAGCTTTACAATAAATCATGATAGAACATTATTTTTATATAAATTTGAGCTATAACGAGTGCATGGATTATTACCATGGCCGGTATAGCTCAATTCAAGTAACAGCTGATAGCGGCAAAACAATTCGTTTTGCTGCGCATTATCTTCGGCCCTTCATGTCTAGTTTAGGTATTCGTGGTCGGTTTAGACTTATTTTAAGTAATGAAAACAAGTTCATCCGTCTCGAACGAGTAGCCTAGCTGTTGTTTTTTGTGATATAGATATACACAAATATTGCCTTTTTGTTAATTTCGATTTGTTCTATTGTTAATTTACGTGTATAAATTATCTGGTATGACGTCTTACCAATACGTAAACGTTAAACAAATAAAAAACTTATAACTGATTGAAGGCGACCATTTGTAATTTGTTTAATTCGCTTCTATCGTTACGATTACACTAAAAACAATAACTTGATCACACAAAAAATACCCGCGACAGGGGGGAACCAAAATGATAAGAAGATCGCTTTTTGTTAAAAATAAAATAGTACTCGGCTTAACAGCTGCGGCTATCGGTTTATCAGCAGCACAGACACAGGCTGCAACATTTGAGGTAGGCGGTTTTGATATCGCTTTCGACTCTACTTTTTCTTATGGGCAAAGTATTCGCGTAGAAGACCGTGACTTTAACCTCATTGGTAAAAGTAATAACCCATCATTTGATTGGACAGGTTATAACCCAGCAATCAATACAATTTATTCATCTCAAGATGTCTGGGCTCAACCGGGCTCTTACTCAAATAATGGTGATGCAGGCGATTTAAACTTTGATAGCGGCGAAACTTTTTCAAAGCTATTAAAAGGCACGCATGACCTATCAATAAGTAAAGATAACTACGGCTTATTTACTCGTTTTATGTATTTTTATGATTTTGAATTAATGGACGGCGATCGTGCCTACGTTAATCCAACATCTGGTCAGGGTGTAGATCCGTGTGATGATGATGATACTAAAGAGCAAAGCTGTGCTGACATTCGTTTACTTGATGCGTATGTGTGGGCAAACTTTGATTTAAATGAAGGCAAAAACCCGCTTTCTATTCGAGTTGGTCAACAAGTGGTTAACTGGGGGGAAAGTACATTAATCTCTCATGGTATTAACGTAAACCCGGTTGATATTGACCGATTAAAAGCACCTGGTGCTGAACTAAAAGAAGCGTTTATTCCGGTTGGTATGTTGTGGGCCTCATTAGGGCTTACAGAAAACATGACCTTAGAGGGCTTTTATCAGTATCAATGGCATGAAACACGTTTACCTGCAGCAGGGACTTATTTTTCTACCAATGATTTTGCGGCTGAAAACGGTTATCAACAAAATGTACAGCTTGGTTTTACCTCAAATCCTGATATTGACTTAGCGTTTTTAACAGATAACTTGAATAACCTGATGGCAACTTATGGCCAAGTGGCTGCGAGCCAAGGTATTGACCCTTCAAGTGCAGCTGGACAACAATTACTGGCCAATATGTACTTAGCGTACCCAACTAAGGTTGCCCTTAAAGGTAAAGGCTATGATGGAAAAACCGAACCTGATGATGGCGGTCAATATGGTCTGCGCTTAGGTATGTTTTTACCAGAGTGGAACGATACAGAAGTGGCACTTTATCATGTAAATTATCACAGCCGCCGTCCACTTATTTCGGGCCGCGTATCTAATTTCACGCAAGCATCATTGCAACAAGATTTAGCGATGATTGCCACCACTGAAATTACCTCTGATAACGTCTCTGACTTAAAAGCATTTGCTAAAGCGACAAACGAATACCCTGAAGATATTAAACTATATGGTTTGAGTTTTAATACCTCGCTGGGTGAAACCGCGTTTGCAGGTGAATTCACTTTCCGTGAAGACGAACCACTGCAAATCGATGACGTAGAATTACTTTATGCAGCTATGCCTGAGCAATTAGCGATTGCCGGCTTACGCCCTGAATTTGCGGGTATTTCGCAAATGAGTAAAGGTGATGCTGCAAGTGTTGTAGGTCCAGGCGAGCTAGCTAAAGGTTACATTGAACGTAATACTTCACAACTACAGTTTACGGCAACGCATTTATTCGGCCCTTCATTAGGTGCTGATAGCTGGGCAGTTGTCGGTGAAATTGGTGGTGTTCGCATCAACAATATGCCTGAATACGATGAAATGCGTTTAAATGTTTCTGGTACTGGTCGAAGCGGTATTATGCAAGGCCCAGGTAGTTCAGACTATTCTGCATTGCATGTGGCTTTATCAAATGGTCCTGAGCAAAAATCGTTTGCTACGGCGTCGTCTTGGGGTTATCGCTTAATTGCCAAAGGTGATTACTTTAATATTTACAATGGTATTAACTTCTCACCTCGTTTTGTGTTCTCGCATGATGTTAATGGTAATACGCCTGATCCAATGTTCTTATTCATTGAAGATCGTAAGTCACTCGGTGCTACTATGAGCTTTAATTACCAAAATGCATGGTCTTTAGATGTAAGTTACAACTCATTTTGGGGTGGTGGCGACACCAACACTTTCTCTGACCGAGATTACGTTTCTTTTAACTTAAAATATTCTATCTAGGGGTAACATTATTATGATTAAAAAACCTACCCTCATTGCTACAGCGTTTTGTAGTTTGTTTGCAAGTCACACAGCACTGGCTAAAATTAGTCCAGAAGAAGCTGCGCGTCTAGGTAAAGACCTAAGCCCAATTGGGGCAGAAAAAGCAGCTAATGCAGATGGTTCAATCCCAGCGTGGAACGGCGGTATTACTGCTGCACCAGCAGGTTATGAGCCGGGTATGCACCACTTAGACCCTTACGCAACTGATGAAGTATTGTTTACTATAGATAAAAGCAATATTGATAAGTACAAAGAAAATTTAAGCCCAGGGCAAATAGCATTATTTGAAGCGTACCCAGATACGTTTAAAATGCCTATTTACAAAACACGTCGTTCAGCGTCATACCCACAGTTTGTATACGATGCGACAAAGAAATTTGCTACTACAGCTGAATTAGTTGAAGGTGGTAACGGGATTAAGAACACAGCAATTGGTATTCCATTTCCAATTCCTAAAACGGGTTTAGAAGCAATTTGGAACCATTTACTTCGCTATCGTGGTCAATCAATTGAGCGCTTCGGTGGTCAAGCAGCGCCAACAGCATCGGGGTCGTACAACTATGTTGGCTTTGATGAGCAACTATTAGTTAAATATTCTGATCCAAGTGCAACGCCGGCTGAACTACAAGACTCTAATATTTTGTTTAAGTTTAAACAGCAAGTGACAGAGCCAGCACGTTTGGCAGGTACGGCATTGTTAGTACATGAAACCATGGATCAAATATTAACACCACGTCAAGCGTGGACGTATAATTCAGGTCAGCGTCGTGTTCGTCGTGCACCTAATGTAGCGTATGATGCTCCGGGTACAGCAGCAGATAGCTTACGTACTACCGATGATTTTGACATGTTTAACGGCTCACCAAATCGTTATAACTGGACGCTAAAAGGCAAGCAAGAGCTTTACATCCCATACAATAGCTACAAGCTTCATAGTGATAAGCTAACCTATGATGATATTTTAAAGCCGGGCCACATCAACCCAGAGCATACACGTTATGAAAAACACCGTGTGTGGGTTGTTGAAGCGAACTTAAAAGATGACACGCGCCATATTTATAAAAAACGTGTGTTCTACATTGATGAAGACAGCTGGCAAGTACATGTTACCGATATATACGATAATCGCGACCAACTGTATCGTGTAGCAATGGCTTATGGCCTTAACTACTACGAAGTACCGACTCAGTGGAGTACGCTTGAGGTATACCACGACCTTAACTCACGTCGTTACTTAGCCATTGGTTTAGATAATCAAGAAAAGATGTATGATTTTTCTCAGTCATTTAATGATAATGAGTTCACATCGAGCGCTTTACGTCGCGCTGGTAGATAGTATAAAAGCAGGCACCTAGTTTCCTAGGTGCCTTTTTTCTTTCACATCGCGTTTGTCTATTAACGCACAGGTTTTCCTCTTTATAACAGACAAACAAATCCTCAGTTCAAGGCGAATTTAATTTATGAAGTATTTGGTTTATGCCAGCCTGATCCTAAGCGGTGCGAGTTTTGCACAAGACGCACCTTTAAGTGCGATTAGCGCGATTAATGCAGATAAAACACTCCTTACCGATATCACACAAACCTCAGCAGGGCTCATTGCTGTGGGTAAGCACGGTACGGTAATTAAAAGTGTTGATGGTAACAATTGGCAACAAGCACAATCAGTGCCTACACAAGTATTACTAACGGCGGTTGAATTTACTAATGATTCTCTCGGCTGGGCATGTGGACATGACGCCACAATTATAAATACCACCGACGGTGGTGAAAACTGGCAGTTACAACAAGCAAAGCCCTCACTTGATAAACCCTGTTTAGATATTTATTTTAAAGACGATTTACATGGTTATGCCGTGGGCGCCTACGGTATGTTTTATCAAACCAGTGATGGCGGCGAACATTGGCAAAAACGGTTTTTAGATTCACTGTTATTTAGTGAAGATAGAGCGTACTTAAACGATTTAAAAGAAACCGATCCCGAAGGGTATGAAATAGAAACCTCGTCTATTTTGCCACATTTTAACCGCATAGAACCGACTAGTACGGGTTTAATACTAGTGGGAGAGATGGGCTTAATGGCAAAAAGTGATGACGATGGCCAAACATGGCAACGGATAGATGAAATTTATCCTGGCTCGTTTTTTGGTTTTGCTTCTGATTCATCGCAACAAATCGTCGCGGGGCTACGCGGTAATATTTTCGTAAATAAAACCGACAGTGGACAATGGCAGCATTTAGAAAATGACAAAACCGCCACTATTAATAGCATTATCAACTACAACAATAAACAATGGCTATTACTGGCTAATAGCGGTGTTATTTTTCATCTAAAAGGTGATGAGCTGTCATACGAGCAATTGGCCGATGGTAAAGCAATACTTGATGGTGTAATTGTTAAAGATAGACTTATTATGGCGACAGAAAATGGCATTAAAGTGAAGGAGTTGACCCCTTAATGCAAGCAATTTTAGATTTCTTAGAAAAAGCGATTTTTAGGCACCGCACAGTAGTACTCATAAGTTTTGTGCTAATTACCTGTTTGTTGGTTTTTAAAGCAACACAGATTCAACTTGATGCGTCATTTAATAAAAATATCCCGCTCAATCATGAATACATGAAGGTATACACTAAACATGAGAAACAGTTCGGTGGTGCAAATAGTATTTTAATTTCTGTATGTGACGACAGCGGAGATATTTTCAATCCTGAATTTTTTACCCAATTAAAAGCAGTGCACGATCAGCTTTATTTTATTCCTGGGGTAAATCGTCCTTTAGTAAATTCTATCTTTTCACCCAGTGCCCGTTTTGTTGAAGTCGTTGAAGACGGTTTTGCCGGTGGCCCTATCATTCCAGCTAACTTTAAAGCAGACAAGCAAGGGTTAGGCGTTGTAAAAGAAAATATTGAAAAGGCAAAAGTAGTTGGTCGTATGATAGCAAGCGATTATTCGTGTGCCATGGTCACCGCCCAACTGTTAGAGACTGATCCGCAAACACAAGAAAAATTAGACACCCTTGCGTTTGCAAAAAAATTAGAAACCGAAATTCGTGAACCTTTAAGTACTGATAATATCAGTATTCATATTATCGGTTTTGCAAAAATGGCTGGCGATATCGCTGAAGGTGCAAAAGGGGTTGTTTTATTTTTTGCCATCGCGATTGCGTTTACATTCGTCATGGTATGGCTATTTTGTGGCAGCTTGAAACTCACTATTTTACCAATTGTGTGTTCTATTATTGCCGTTATTTGGCAGTTAGGCTTATTGTCTAGTTTAGGCTTTGGCCTTGATCCGATGTCAATTTTAGTTCCTTTTTTAGTCTTTGCAATTGGTGTAAGCCACGGTGTGCAGATGATCAACGCCATTGGTAAAAAAGTCACTGAGGGCAAAGCGACCGCCGTGTGTTGTCAATCTAGCTTTAGAGCTTTGCTGGTACCAGGTGGGATTGCGTTGTTATCAGATACGGTTGGCTTTTTAACACTTTTAACCATAGATATCGGCATCATTCGTGAACTGGCTATTACAGCAAGTTTAGGGGTGGCTGTTATTATATTTACTAACCTTATTTTATTGCCTGTATGGGCATCGTATATGCGTTTTGAAAACAGCATCCATATTCAATCGGGTGATGCCAACAAACCGAATATACTCGATGCAATGCGCGATTTATTAGTTAAAGCAACCGAGCCTAAAACAGCAAAAATGATCATAGGTTTCACCTTGGTTTTATTTGCATTAGGTTATTGGCAAGCAGATAAAATGCGTATTGGTGATTTACACGCGGGTGCGCCATCGTTGCACCAAGATGCACGTTACAACCAAGATACCTTTTTAATATCGGACAAATACACCATTTCGTCTGATATTTTAAAAGTGATTGTGGAAGCATACCCTGCGGCCTGTACAGAGCATGATGTAATGGAACGTATATCGCGTTTTCAATATAAAGTCGAAAACTTAGCAGGTGTGCAGTCAGCAGTGAGCCTGAGTTCAGTGGCACAATCAGTCAATGCCGGGTACAACGAGGGCAATTTAAAGTGGCAAAGTTTGCCGCGCAATTCTGCCAGTTTAGTGCAATCAACGTCGCGTGTGGAAACAAGCACAGGGTTATTAAACGGTGATTGCTCGGTAATGCCGGTGATTATATTTTTAGACGATCACAAAGCACAAACAATTGATAACGTGATTGCAAAAGTAAAACAATTTGCTGATGAAGAGGGCACAGATAAACTTGCCTTTAAATTAGCGTCAGGGCCAGTTGGTGTTATGGCTGCAACGAATGAGTCTGTTTCAGCAGCGCAAATACCTATGATGTTGTATGTATACGGTGCGGTTATTATTTTATGCTTACTTAGTTTTAAGAGTGTAAAAGCAACAATTGCGGTGGTATTACCCTTGTACATAGTATCAACCCTTGCACAAGCACTGATGGTACAGCTTGAGATTGGTCTGACTGTTTCAACGTTACCAGTGATTGCTCTGGGTGTAGGTATTGGTGTTGATTACGGTATTTATATTTTGTCATCGATGATGGGGCAGTTAAAACAAAACGTACCATTGAGTATTGCTTATCGTAATGCATTAGTTGAACGTGGTAGTGCGGTGTTATTTACCGGTATTACATTAGCGATTGGTGTAAGTACGTGGATTTTTTCTGATTTGAAGTTCCAAGTTGATATGGGAATTCTGCTTACCTTCATGTTTTTAGTAAATATGTTGGGCGCAGTGTTACTTTTACCTGCAATTGGCAGCTTGCTCTGGACTGACCAGAAAAAATAAGGTGAATAAATTTGCTCCAAAATGGCCAGTAATGGCCATTTATATCTATATTTTGTGAATAGATGACCAAATAGCTGAAATGCTTAAAATGTTTTCATCGAAAAGGCTGTTTATTAGTTTCAAAAGGGTTAGAATTTAACTGACTCCACGCTAATAAATGGCTGTACAAATACTCTGCTAAACTAGCAGTGATAGATTAAGGAACATACAATGACACGAAATGAAGGCCAAGCCTCGGTTATTTTAGATAACGTCTGTAAGCTTATCCAGAAAAAAGTTCGCGCTGATAATGTGTTACTCGTTGAGAAATTCGCCAAAGCCTTGTACAGCAATATGTCTAAAGAGGATTTGGCAAATCGCAACGACAGTGACTTATATGGTGCTGCACTTAGCCTTTGGAATTCGCTAGAAAAAAATACATCAGATGACGCAGTTATTCGCGTTTTCAACCCTGAAGTGGCAAAAGATGGCTGGCAGTCATCGCATACCATTGTAGAGATCATTGCTAAAGATATGCCATTTTTAGTTGACTCTGTGCGTATGGCCATGACACGAGAAAACATTGCCTCTCACTTACTTCTACATAGCCCACTGAAAATTCAACGTGATAAAAACGATAAAATATCAGGGTTATCAAGCTTAAAAGCAGAGCAAGAATCAACATCAACAAAAACAGTATTCTTCATAGAAATTGACCGTCAAACAGATGCTACTGTTATTGAGTCTTTCAAAAAAGAACTTGAATCTGTACTCGTTGATGTATCGGTTGCGGTTGAAGATTGGCAGCCTATTCGCGAAAAACTAATCGCAGTTAGCAAAAGCTTACCTAAAAGCCACAAAGATAAAAATGATAACGAAATAAATGAAACCGTTGAGTTCTTAGATTGGCTAGTAAAAGACAACTTTACATTAATGGGTTACCGCCAATATGAGCTTTCGCCAGTCCAAGGTGATTATCAATTAAAAGGTAAAATGGATACCAGCTTAGGGTTAATGAAAAACTCAGATGCTGAGCATACACGTTTGCTTTCTGAGTTACCTGAAGTGGCTCGTCAAGAAGCACGTAGTAGTAACTTATTAATTTTAACAAAAACCAATTCATTATCTCGAGTTCATCGCCCAGCCTATATTGATTATGTGGGTGTTAAGCGTTTTGATGACAAAGGTAATGTGATTGGTGAAGACCGTTTTATAGGTTTATTCTCATCTAACTTTTATAACAACAGCGCTGCTGATGTCCCGGTTCTTAAAAGCAAGATTAATCGCATTATGGATATGTGTGATTTTGCTAAGGGTACACATGCATACAAAGCGGTATTAAACATCTTAGAAACCTACCCACGTGACGAATTAGTGCAAGCTCGCGAACATGAGCTACTTGAAGTTGCTATGGGCGTGTTACAAATTCAAGAACGCGACATGTGTCGTTTATTTGTTCGCAAAGATGCATACGGTCGCTTCCTATCTTGTATGGTGTATGTACCACGTGAACGTTATAACACGGCGCTGCGCCGCGAAACGCAGGCTATTTTAGCGAATGCATTTAATTCTGACGTTAAAGTCGAATTTACTACCTATTTCTCAGAGTCAACACTGGCGCGTACTCATTACACCGTTCGTGTGACCGATAACAATATTGAATATAACGTGAAAGACATAGAAAATAATCTAATTGAAGCCGCTCGTACCTGGGAAGATAAACTCCAATCAGCCTTACTCGAATCTGCTGGTGAAGCACGTGGTAACGAATTAAACCGTAAATACTGCAACGCTTTTGCACGTTCATACAAAGAAGAAGTACTACCAAGTGCCGCTGTTGTTGATATTGAAAAGCTAGAAATGCTAAACGATGACAACAAACTTGAGATGTTGTTTTATCGTCCACAAGAAGAGGCGAGCAGCAATATTGTTCGTTTAAGCTTATTCCACAAAGATGAGCCAATTCACTTATCAGATGTGATGCCAATGCTGGAAAACTTTGGTTTACGTGTTGTAGGTGAAACACCTTACTCAGTTAAAACCAGTGATGGTGGCATTAATTGGATCATGGACTTCTCAATGCTGATTGATAGCAAAGGGATGGCCGATTTTGATAAAATTTCCGCACGTTTTCGTGCCGCACTAACCAGTGTGTGGGCAAATCGTTTAGAAAACGATGGTTTTAACCGTTTAGTGTTAATGGGTGGGTTAACCGGTCGCGAAGCATCAATTTTACGTGCGTACGCTAAATACATGCGCCAAATTGGGGTTACTTTCTCGCAAACGTACATCGAAAGTACCTTTGCTAATTACCCACACATCGCGGCTAAAATCGTTAATTTATTTGCTAAAAAATTCTCAGTTAAAAGTCCTGCAAGTGCTAAAACACTTGAAAAACTAGGCTTAGAAATTTATGCAGAGTTAGAAAACGTAGCGAATCTTGATGATGACCGTATTATCCGTTTATACGTTGATATGATTGTTGCAACGCTGCGTACAAACTACTTCCAAAAAGATGCTGAAGGTAAGTTTAAGTCATACATTTCACTTAAAATTCAACCAAGTTTAATTCCAGAAGTACCACTGCCTGTGCCTGCGTTTGAGATTTTCGTTTACTCGCCGCGTGTTGAAGGTGTGCATTTACGCTTTGGTAAAGTTGCGCGTGGTGGCCTACGTTGGTCAGACCGTCGTGAAGACTTCCGTACTGAAGTTTTGGGCTTGGTAAAAGCGCAGCAGGTTAAAAACACCGTAATTGTACCGGTTGGTTCAAAAGGTGGCTTTGTATGTAAACAACTGCCTAGTGAGCGCGAAGCGTTTATCAAAGAAGGCCAAGAATGTTACAAAATCTTCATTCGTGGCTTATTAGATATCACAGATAATATTGAGCGCGGCGAAGTTGTACCTGCTGTTGATGTTACTCGTCATGATGAAGACGATGCATACCTAGTGGTTGCAGCGGACAAAGGAACTGCGACTTTCTCTGATATTGCGAACGGTATCGCAATCGAATATAACTTCTGGCTAGGTGATGCGTTTGCATCAGGTGGTTCAGTAGGTTACGACCATAAGAAAATGGGTATTACTGCGCGTGGTGCATGGGAGTCTGTTAAGCGTCATTTCCGTGAAATGGATATTAACTGTCAAACCACAGACTTTACTGCCGTTGCCATTGGTGACATGGCCGGTGATGTATTTGGTAATGGTATGTTGTTATCAAAGCACATTCGTTTGCAAGTGGCGTTTAACCACTTACATATTTTTGTGGATCCAAACCCTAATGCAGCTGCTTCTTACCCAGAGCGCGAGCGTTTATTTAATTTGCCACGTTCATCATGGGAAGATTACAACAAAGAGTTAATTTCAAGCGGCGGTGGTGTGTTCTCTCGTGCAGCCAAGTCGATTACGCTAAGCCCAGAAATGAAAAAAATGTTGGGCACTAAAAAAGCCAGCATGACGCCTAATGAATTGATCAAAGCCTCACTTATGATGGAGTTTGATTTATTGTGGAATGGCGGTATTGGTACATACATTAAGCACTCTAAAGAAACAGATGCGGATGTAGGGGACCGTGCAAACGATGCACTGCGCATTAATGGTAAAGACCTTGGCGCTAAAGTCTTTGGCGAAGGCGGTAACTTAGGGGCAACCCAGTTAGGTCGTATTGAATTTGCAGCTAAAGGTGGCCGTGTTAATACTGACTTTATCGATAACGTAGGCGGTGTTGCGTGTTCAGATAACGAAGTAAACATTAAAATCTTACTTAATGGTTTAGTTGCCGAAGGTGATTTAACACGTAAGCAACGTGATGAGTTACTTTACTCAATGACCGACGAAGTATCTGAATTAGTGCTTAAAGACTGTTATCGTCAAACACACACTTTATCGATTACCCAATCAAAAGGGACTTCAACGCTTAAAGAAAAAATTCGTTTTATTCATGCGCTTGAAAAAGAGGGCAAATTAGACCGTACGATTGAGTTTATTCCGACGGATGAGGAGTTAGCAGAGCGTGCTGCCGCAGGCAGAGATTTAACACGTCCTGAGCTTTCAGTGTTGGTCTCTTATGCGAAAATGGTTCTTAAAGAGTCATTAGTAACCGACGAAATTACCGAAAACCCTTACTATCGTCAGTTATTGGTTAAATCATTCCCACGTCCATTACGTGAGAAGTTTAACGATGCTATGAATAATCACCCACTACGCAAAGAGATCATTGCCACTAAGTTAGCAAATAATATTGTTAACGATATGGGCTTAAACTTTATGGTGCGTATGAATGAAGAAACAGGTGCAAACGAAGCTGAGATTGCATTATGTTATTCAATCGCAAGTGAAATATTCCAAATGCGTGACACTTGGTTATCGATTAGTGATTTAGATAACAAGATACCGTCTAACGTACAAACAGAAATGTTGTACCAGTTACGTCGTACTGTTCGTCGTGCAACTCGTTGGTTCTTACGTCATCGTACGAAAGCACAAACCATTGAGCAATCAATTGAAGCATTTGCACCAACGTTTGCCGATTTAAGTGAAAACTTAACTAAATACATCGTGAAAACAGAAAGCGATCGTATAGAAAGTGCACGTGAAGAGCTAACGCAAAGCGGTGTTCCGGTTGAGATTGCTCAGCGTATTGTATCGTTATCAAGCTTGTTCTCTGTAATGGACTTGACACAAATTGCGCAAAACTCTAATCGTAAAATCGATATGGTATCGCACACTTACTTCAAACTTGGTGCGCAAATGGGGCTACATTGGTTCTTAGACCAAATTACTAATCAACCTGTTTCAAACCATTGGCAAGCACTTGCGCGTGCTTCATATCGTGAAGAGTTAGATTGGCAACAACGTACATTATCTGAAGTAGTGTTAAACAGCTTTGAAGGTGATAGTAGTGATGTTGATGGCCAAATTGAACAGTGGATGGATAGCCAAGATCTGTTGTTACAGCGCTGGAAACAAATGCTAACTGAATTTAAAACATCGCAAAGTCATGACTTTGCAAAATTCTCAGTTGCACTTAGAGAGCTTATGTTACTAGGCCACAACTGTGATACCTCTGCAAAGTAATAAACTGCAACTGATTAAAATTAATCGTTAAACAGTTTTTTGTTATATAATACCTCAGCCTTGTCTGAGGTATTTTTTTGTCTACAACTTTAAGAGGATTATATTCATGTTTTACGATTTAGCTCGCCGTTTTATGTTTACCCGTGATGCGGAGTGGGCCCATGATTTTGCTCTTAATAACTTACGTCGCTTTGCTAATACACCGTTAAGTGCCGCGTGGTCACAAAGCGTGGCAAATAAGCCTGTGAACTTTTTAGGCCTCGAATTTAAAAATCCCGTAGGGCTTGCCGCTGGTCTTGATAAAAATGCCGAGTGTATTGATGCATTCGCCCAAATGGGGTTTGGTTTTGTCGAAGTAGGCACAGTAACACCGCGTCCACAAGCAGGTAACGATAAGCCTCGTATGTTTAGATTGCCACAGTCGAATGCAATTATTAATCGCATGGGCTTTAATAATAAAGGCGTTGATAATCTAGTAAATAACGTAAAAGCAGCAAAGTATGATGGCATTTTAGGTATTAATATTGGTAAAAATAAAGATACGCTGAATGAACAAGGCAAAGATGATTACATTCACTGTATGCGAAAAGTGTTTGAGTATGCATCTTACATAACCGTCAATATTTCATCGCCGAATACACCAGGATTGCGTGACTTACAATATGGCGCAGCATTAGATGACCTATTGCAAAGTTTAAAAAATGAGCAGTTAGATTTAATTGCCAAGCATAATAAAAATGTACCTATGCTGGTTAAAATTGCGCCAGACTTAGATCCTATTCAAATTGAACAAGTGAGCGAATCACTATTAACGAATAAAATTGATGGTGTGATTGCCACAAATACCACCCTTGAGCGTAGCCTAGTGCAAGGTCAGCAGTATGCTGATGAAGCAGGAGGGTTATCGGGTGCTCCGGTTAGAGAGCGTTCAACTCATATTGTTTCTGAACTAAAACGTTTAACTAATAATCAATTACCTATCATTGGTGTAGGCGGTATTGATGACGTTCAATCGGCTAAAGAGAAGATGAACGCAGGGGCTGATTTGATTCAAGTTTACACTGGATTTATTTATAAAGGACCACAATTGGTCAAGTCGATCATTAACGACTTATAAGGATCAGTTATGTAAGCTTTTGATCGTTCGATAAATGTTCTAAAAAGACGTTTTAAAAATGGTCAAAAGCAGCTATACTCTAAGCTTATTGTCTTATTTTATTTTTTTAAGTACTAAGTAGGGAGGAGCAAATGTTACAAGCGTCAAAGCAATGGCAGTGGATAGCGTGTGCTGAAAAAAACCGCTTACTGCTTGATTTAAATGACGATATGCAACTATGCACCCCTTATAAACTAAGGCAATTAACAGATTGCACCTTTAAAAACCCTTACTTTAGTTTAGAAGACGCCGCTTTTTATGAGCAGGTATATTATTACCTCGAGCAGTTTAACTTATGGAATCCTGCGCAATTATGTCAAATAGCGCTCAATGCCACCGCGGTTAAGTTTCAATTAAAGCCCGTTTTAGCTAAGAGTTGGTTTTTTAAACCCTACACGGGTACAACACCTAGTACTGAAGCCGTTATCAACTTGAGCTCTGAATCTCAAACTGGCGAGTTTTTAATTGTGGAGCATTGCCCTGATGCTTCTGTGTGTATTAATTTAAGCGAAACCTTTGCGCTTGACGATAATTTATCACTCTCACAGTTTGAAGTGATCCGCGTATTAAACAACCGTGTTCACCCGCTTATTATCTCACAGTACGATAGTCAAACCGCTTAATCTAATTTAGTTTTCCCACCGTGTTTATGGCGTATTTGTACGCAAACCTATGTTATAATCCCGCGCAATTAGCTATTAAGGGTTTTTACTTTGCAATTTATCGCACTTACTTCTATCGGAATCGAAAATTTATTGGTTGATGAACTTACAGAGCTTGGCGCTACGGTGTCAAAACAAACTGTGGGTTCTGTTCGCTTTGAGGCTGACTCATTGCTAGCGCAAAAGGTGTGTTTATCAACACGCTTTGCTACGCGTGTACTTATGCTTATTGAAGAAAAAGAAGGCGTAAATGACAAAGACAGCTTGTATAAATTTGCACGCTTACAACCTTGGCAAGAGTGGTTTGGGCCTACGCAAACCTTTGCTGTTGACTTTAATGGCACAAACGACTCGCTTAAAAATACCCAGTTTTCAGGGTTAGTGATTAAAGATGCGATTGTTGATTATTTTAATGATCTGTATGAACAGCGCCCAAATGTTGATAAGCAAGATGCCAATGTGCGAGTGGTTGCACGTTTAAATCGCCATGGTGTTTCTCTTTATATTGATTACTCAGGCCCGCGTTTATCAGAGCGTGGTTACCGTCAAGGTCAAGGTAAAGCACCAATTAAAGAACATTTAGCTGCAGCGATTATTAAGCGCAGTGGCTGGCTTGAAAATGTTAATCAGCCTTTATTTGATCCATGTTGTGGTGCTGGTACTATTTTAATTGAAGCCGCTGGAATGGCGCGTAATGAAGCGCCAGGTCTATTTCGTGAAGGCTTTGCGTTTGAACGTTTACCAAGCTTTAGAGTGGCAAAATTCAAAGAACTTAAAGAGCAGCTTTTAGCGAATATTACTGTTCCTAAATTATGGCTAATTGGCCATGATTACGACGCAAATGTCCTTGATAAAGCCATTGCCAATGCGCAGCGCGCAGAACTTGATACGGTAATTAAGTTTAAACAAAGCGATGCAACTAAATTGACTGCGGTTGCTAAATTGCCGGGTGTTGTTATTTCTAACTTACCTTATGGTGAGCGAATTGGCTCTATGGCTGAGCTGGTTAACTTACATCGTAGTTTAGGTGTTGGCTTTAAAAAACACTTCAACCACTGGAAACTAGCTTTATTAGGCATGGATGAAAGCTTGTTTAAACTGCTTAAATTGGTGAAGCAAAAACGTTATAAATTTAAAAATGGTCCACTTGATGTTGAATTAAACTTGTATCAACTTGATGACAAGCAAGTGAGTCTTACCACGGATGACAAACCGGCTTTAAACTTTGAAGGCTCAATGGCTTTTGCTAATCGCTTGAAAAAGAATAAGCAAGGCTTAAAAAATTGGCTTAAGCAAAATCAAGTACATGCCTATCGCGTGTATGATGCAGATATTCCTGAATATAACGTTGCGGTTGATATTTATGGTGATTCAGCGGTTATTTTTGAATACGCAGCACCAAAAGAAATTGATGAAAAAACCTCAGAAAAACGCTTGCAAGATGTTATTAGCTTAACAGCGCAACAACTGGATATTGCACCTGAAAACATTGCGGTAAAAGTACGTAAAAAGCAAAAAGGTGAAGAACAATATACCCCGATGGCTAAGCAAAACAGAACCATGGTGGTAGAGGAGTTTGGTGCTAAGTTTAAAGTTAACTTATTTGATTACTTAGACACCGGACTATTTTTAGATCACCGTCTTGCGCGTCGTTACATTCAAGAAAATGCAAAAGATAAACGCTTTTTAAATTTGTTTGCCTACACGGGAACAGCGTCGGTTCATGCTGCATTAGGCGGTGCAAAAGCAATTACTACCGTTGATTTATCTAAAACCTACCTAAAATGGGGGCAAGATAACTTTGCGCTTAACGATATTAGCAATACGCGTTATCGGTTTGAGCAAGCCGACTGTTTAAAATGGCTAGAGCATGCACAAGGACAATACGACTTGATCTTTTTAGACCCTCCAACATTCTCTAACTCTAAGCGAATGAAAGATGCGTTTGATGTACAAAATGATCACATTAAGCTGTTAACTTGGGTTAAAAAAATATTGAGCCCATCGGGTACGCTTATATTTTCTAACAATAAACGCGGCTTTGTGATGGACGAAGTAGGGTTAATGGGCTTAGGCTTAAAAGCGGAAAATATTTCAGAAAAAACCTTATCTCCCGATTTTAAACGTAATAAAAAAATTCATAATAGCTGGTTAATTAAACATGGCTAAGTGGGTTTTATATCACACAGACGGTTGCCACTTGTGTGAGCAAGCAGAGCAACTGTTAAAGCCGTTACTTTCATCAGCTGATGAATTACAACTTATTGATATTATGAGCGATGACTCATTAATTTTAGAGTATCAAATCAGTATTCCGGTTTTAAAAAATCAACAAGGTCAGCAATTGTTTTGGCCATTTACTGCACCTCAGGCGCAGCAGTTTTTAGCGCAAGCAGAATAAGAGTAAAGATTAATTATGGATTTAATTAGAATTTCAAAAGCACAATTAGCCTACGGTACGCACCCATTATTAGATAATGCCGATGCGGTTATAGAAAGCGGTGAACGTGTGTGTATTGTAGGGCGTAACGGTGCAGGAAAATCAACGCTTCTGAAAGTCTTAGATGGCCAAGTAATACTCGATGACGGCGAAATAAACCAAGTCGGTAGTTTAAAAATATCGCGTTTAGAACAAGATCCGCCTAAAGGCGCAAGCGGCACTGTATTTGATTATGTTGCCCAAGGTATGCCTGAAATTGCTAACTTACTGATTGATTTTCATCATGTAAGTACACAATTGCAAACAGATTGTACTGATCAGTTACTCAACAAACTAGAGCGCTTATCAAATAAGTTAGAAGCAGCTGATGGCTGGCGTTTTGATAGCCGTATTCAACTGGTTTTAACCCAACTAGAATTAACCCCCGATGCAAAACTAGAATCACTTTCTGGTGGTTGGTTACGTAAAGTTGCACTTGCGCGTGCGCTAGTGAGCGAGCCTGATTTATTATTACTCGATGAGCCTACCAACCACTTAGATATGACAAGTGTAATGTGGTTAGAGCAATTTTTAAAAGAGTTTAAAGGCGGGATTGTATTTATATCGCATGACCGTGCTTTTATTCGCGCCGTTGCAACACGTATTTTAGATTTAGATCGCGGTAAACTAATTTCTTATCCAGGTGATTATGCCACTTACTTAGAACAAAAAGCGCATGATTTAAAAGTGGAAGAAACGCAAAATGCATTGTTCGATAAGCGTTTAGCGGAAGAAGAAGCGTGGATCCGCCAAGGTGTTAAAGCGCGTCGTACGCGTAACGAAGGGCGTGTTCGTGAGCTTAAACAATTACGTAATGAGCGTAAAAAGCGTGTTGATCAAGTAGGCAAAACCGATTTCAATATTGAAACGGCTGATCGTTCAGGTAAATTAGTGTTTGAAGCGAAACACTTACACCATGCATTTAAAGATAAAATCATTGCTGATGACTTCTCTACTTTGGTTATGCGTGGTGACCGTATTGGGTTAGTCGGCCCTAACGGCATTGGTAAAACAACACTATTAAAATTACTATTTGGTGATTTAAAAGCTGACAGTGGCGAAATAAAGCAAGGTGTTAATTTAGAATTTGCTTATTTTGATCAATACCGTGAAAAGCTCGATGAAGAAGCGACCGTTCAAGATAACGTAGCTGAGGGTAAGCAAGAGGTCATGATGGGCGGGCGTTCTCGCCATGTATTAGGTTATTTACAAGACTTTTTGTTCCCGCCAGCACGTGCTCGTACCCCCGTAAAAGCGCTCTCAGGTGGTGAAAAAAATAGATTACTTCTGGCTAAGTTATTCTTAAAGCCATCCAATATATTGGTTCTTGATGAGCCTACCAACGACTTAGACATAGAAACGTTAGAGTTACTAGAAGATATCATCAATCAATACCAAGGTACTGTGCTGATAGTTAGCCATGACCGTGAGTTTATTGATAATACGTGTTCGAGTGTATGGGCATTTGAAGGTAACGGCAAAGTCACTGATATAGTTGGTGGCTACAGTGATTATGAAGCGTATACCAACTATTTGGCGGAGCAGCACAAAGAGTTGCAAAAGCAGCCAGTCAAAAAAGTTGAAAAAACAGAGCCAACGCCAGTTAAAAGTAATAACAAAGCAAATAAACTCTCTTACAAATTAAAACTTGAACTAGAGCAACTACCTAATAAAATGGAACAACTTGAAGCTGAGCTTGAAAAACAACAAGAACGAGTAAGTCACGAAGACTTTTTCAAGCAAGACAGTGATGTAACAGCTAAGGAATTGAACCATTTAGCCCAACTTGAGTCTGACCTTGAAGCCGCTTTTGAGCGTTGGGAAGAACTTGAAGAATTAAAGAATCAGTAGTAAGGAATAAAATGAAATATAAATTACTCGCGGCCAGTGTTTTAGCAACACTGAGTACATCGGCATTAAGTGCTACCTATGCGTTAACGGAGTTAGGTAACTTTGAAAACGCAAAACATACTTATGTTACCGATGTGAGTGAAAACGGACATGTCATTGGGCTTGCTAATGGCTTATACAATATCCCAATTGATATTAGTTATATTGATTTTACCGATAGTTTAATTAAGAACGCTTATACTAATGAAGTAAATTCATTTGAACTAAGTGACAAAGAAATTACGTTTACACTTGATGACATCGAAAACAACGACGCTATTTATACCAATGCTGATGCGCATACTTTTATGGTTCGTTTCTTGTCAAACTTATCTGCTAACTTTGAATATCAAAAAATTAGCTCAATTGTTGCTACAAATTACAACAGTGGTGTAATTACAGAGCAATCTTTGTTTGATGTGGCTTCGGTTGATTATGATGGATTAACGCGATCGACCAGCAACTTTTATAATGCTGTTGCACAGGACGGTACGACCGTAGGTTGGGGCAGTGCACCGTTTGATAAAATCACTTTTACACCAGATGGTGAAACTGAAGAAGAAACTTGGTTTACCCGAGAGTTTATAGAACGTGGTATTTTAATTTCTGAAGGCGGTGTAGAAGTGCCGCTTGTTCCAGAATTTACTGAACATGGTGGGACGAGTAAAGCGTCTGATATTGTTGCCACTGACACGGGTTACGTTGTTGTTGGTAATGTATCAGTGAGTATCCCTACAGAGAGACAAACCTTAATTGCTGATAATTGTGATGGTCTTGATGAACCTGTAATGACGTGTATTGAATCAATTAATAGTCGTAACACACGTGGTTTATTTAATAAAACAGCGGTTAAGTGGACATTAGATAGTGCCTATAATGTAACCTCAACAGAATTGTTAGGTTTAGCGCTGACACCAAAAGAAGATGAAGACAGTAACCCATTTATTAGTAATGCATTAGCGGTTAATAAAAATGGCGTTGCGGCCGGTTTTTCTAATACCCGTTACTTTGATAGAGATTCCACAATTTTAACGATGCCAGTTTACTTTAAAGATGGTGAAGTGGTTGATTTTATTGAACAAAGAGATGACTGGCAAAGTGGTAAAGCATTTGCTATCAACGATAACGATATTGTTGTAGGTTATGCGACCAAGCGAATAGAAGGCACGCTAAGAAACAAACTTTTTTACCATGATATAAATACAAACACGACCGTGTTTCCTGAAGGTTACTTTATAAGCTCAAGCTCATATGCAAATGACATTAATAATCAAGGTTACATTGTTGGTGAAGGTGAAATTGGTGAATCTGAGAACACTCGTCGTTCAGAAGCCTTCATTTATAAAATTGGCGATGACAAGATCACTAACCTAAATAAATTGCTGCCTTGTTATGACAGTGATGGTGAAACCAGTTTCAGCTATAAAATGGTAGAAGCTAAATCGATTAATGAAAACAACGAAGTATTTGGTGTTGCAACTAAAACAGTTGAAAAACGAAATTCATTGGGCGGAGTTGTTACCGATGTAAATGGTAATATTGAGTATGAAAGTGTAGCCGTTGCGGTAAAACTTTCGCCTATCCCTAATGGTGAAGTTGAGAATTGTAAAGCCCCAGATGCTGAATTTTACGAACGCAGTTCTGCGAGCTTTTCTTGGTTTGGTTTATTATTACTACCACTTGTTGGTTTAAGACGTGTATTTAGATTTTAAATGAGCTTAAATCGTTAAACAGAACGACTAAAAAACCCAACTTGTTAAGTTGGGTTTTTTTTGTCTATAGTAATGTAAGCATTTAAAGGAAGAGAGGCTAATTATTTCTCATTCCCCATGCCCGCCTTACAGAGCGGCGCCAAATTAGATCTATTCCAAAGTAGCCAATGACACTGGCGATAGAGGCGCATACCAAAGAACCGACTAAGAATGCAGGGCCAATTGTCGTTAAGCTTTCTATAAACCATGCCCAACTGGCTTCGAACGCAAAGTGTTGTTCTGGTTGATTAAGTACTAATGTACCAACAAGGTAGGAGCCGTAAAAAATTGGCGGCATAGTCAGTGGATTAGTGATCCAAACTAGCGCAACAGAAATGGGTAAATTAACTCTCAAAATTATCGCTGCGGCAGCCGCGAGCACCATTTGAAAAGGAACAGGGATGAAAGCAAAAAAGAGCCCAACAGCAAAAGCACCTCGTGCCGAACGTCTATTTAAATGCCAAAGGTTAGCATCATGTAAAAGACGGCCAAATATTCTTAGCGATTTGTGATGTCTAATTTTATTTGGATCGGGTAAAAACCGTTGGATCGTTTTTTTAGCCATTTAAAGCAACCATTTACTTCTGTGTGGATGAGTCTTGGGTTTGTTATCGGAGTTGTTGTTACCGTATTTTATTACCAAACCCTTGAATTTACAGTTATCACAATTTCAATCCTCATTGTGAGCACGTATTTTAAGCCGTTTTTAACTGTATTGTTAGGCTTTATTTTCGGTATTTGCTGTGTAGCAGCACATTTTATCTTGTTTTATTCATTTGAATTACCTAATCAGCACGAAAAATACGCATATTCTGTCAATGTTGTTGTCGAAGAGGTCATTTCTTCAACCCCTCCACAATACGTAAAAGTGAAAATAACCCGTTTGGAAGATAGCGAATATAGTCAGTTTAGAGCACCTAATGCCTTATTAAGTATTAATTCAACACAACCTATTCAGCCAGGTGATGCTTTTACTGCTCAAGTTAGGTTAAAAAATTTTAGGGGGATTAAAAATTTTACTGTGTTCGACAGTCAACTCTATGCCTTTACACAAAAAATAGCGTTTAAAGGTACAGTATTAAATAAGCAGTTAGCGATTTACAACCGTCCACAAAATAATCATATCGCGGCTTACCGGACTTATGTCAAAAAGCTCGTAAGTAGTGCTGAACTTAATTGGCTATATTATGTGCTCTTAACTGGAGACAAGTCGTTAATGACCTTTGAGCATAAACAATTAATGCAAAGTCTTGGGTTAAGTCATTTACTGGCTATTTCTGGATTGCATATCTCTTTGGTTTTCGGCTTTTGTTATTTTGCAGTGCGCTGTTTACTTAAGTTGATTAAGCCTGAACTAAATCAATCATTAAATATTGCTATTTTTTATAGCGCTGCTGGCTTTGTTGCCGCTTTTATTTATGTTTACTTGAGTGATTTCATTATTTCGGCAACCCGCGCCTTAATTATGTTGGGTTGTTATTTGTTGCTTTATTATTTAGCGAAGCAAGCGCTTAGATGGCGAAGTATTTTATATGCGTTGGTTATTATTCTAGCGGTTAATCCATTTAGTTTGCTTAATCCTGGCCTGTATTTTTCCTTTTTAGCGGTATGTATTATTTTTATGGTTTTAAAACAGTTTCCGCTGCGAGGTCATTCATTGTTAGCCAATATTCGCACTCTTTTTATTATTCAACTGGGATTATTTATTGGCTTATTACCGCTGTCATTATACTTTTTTAATGGCGTGAGTTTAGCAGGTTTAGTTTTAAATCTTGTCGCTATTCCCATTTTATCTTTTGTATTAATGCCTGCTTTATTTTTAAGTGTGTTGCTGGGGTTATTAACCGACTGGCATGCGTTTATTGTGTTGTATGATTTTCCACTGACCTATATTTATCAAATGTTGCTGGCAATACCGCAGCACATACGTTGGCTTAATGTTGGTCAGGTAAGTATAACCACTGTGGTGCTGCTTTATAGTGTCGTTCCTTTACTTTATTTTATTGAGCTTCGCGTACTGGCGTGTATTCCGCTTTTGACTTTACTGTCTAATTATTATTTTACGCAATCTAGTCTTTGGCAGTTGAACGTATTTGATGTAGGCCATGGCCTAATGGTACTGATAAAAAAAGACAAACATGCGTTTATTTATGATTTTGGCCCGAGTTACTTTAATCGCTTTAGTCGTGTGCCTAGTGTATTACTACCCTATATTGACGCCCATAATCTAACGGTAAGTACCGCGATTGTCAGTCATCAAGATAACGATCATGCCGGAGGTGTTGCGCATTTTAAAGCGGCCGGTTATGCATGGAGTTTTGATTATTTTCATCCAAATGGTGTATATAACGACTGTATAGCAACAACACGCGATTTTCATGGGTTGAGTATTAAAACCTTTACTAAAGAGGAATTTAATAATAGTAATGATAATTCCTGTATCGTTAAAATCTCAGCTGCAAACTATAGTGTGCTACTTACCGGTGACATATCAAAGACGCGAGAGTCTCAATTAATTAAAAAGGAAGATGATTTACAAAGTACCGTTTTGATAAGCCCACACCACGGCAGTGACAGCTCCTCGAGTGACGAGTTTATTAAGGCAGTAAACCCAACGATTGTGATTCATTCAAGTGCCTATCAAGGTCAGTGGCAATTTCCAAGTAAAGCGGTAGTTGAGCGTTACAATAAAATAAACGCCAAACAATATAGCACCGGTGATGTAGGACAAGTTAGAGTTGATTTTTATGCTAAGCACCTTGAGCTTACTACAGCGAGGGCGCAGGAAAGTTATTGGTTTATCAAAGATTGACGTTTTGTTTTGCTGTTGCTAAGGATACAATAGAGGCTGTCAGTGGTTTTAGAGAGTGTTATGGATCAAAGTACTACACAAATTTATAAACGGCTTGTTTCTTACGTTGGTGCCTATAAGTCGGTTGCCATCGTCGCAATTATTGGAATGATAGGTTATTCAGGTATGGATGCATTATTTATCCAACTGATGAAGCCGTTTATCGATGAAGGTTTAAATGAGCGTAATAGTCAGGTACTTACTTATGCGCCATTTGTGGTTATTGCGTTGGTGATCGGGCGTGGCGTATTTAATTTTATGTCATCGTACTGTTTAAGCTATGTTGGTTCGCAGGTAGTGCGTGCGCTTCGCCAAGAACTATTTGAGCATATATTACATTTGCCAGTATCGTTTCATGATAAAAACTCGACTGGCGACCTTATTTCAAAAATTACCTTTGATACAGAGCAAGTACAGCAAGCGATTACCAAAGCATTGCTTATTGTAGTTCGTGAAGGCGCTTTTGTGGTGTTTTTACTTGCAGTTATGTTTTATACCAGCTGGCAATTATCGTTAATCTTTTTAGTTATTATTCCATTAGTGGCTATTATAGTGGCGGTGGTATCTAAACGTTTTCGTCATATATCTAAAAATATTCAGTCTGCGATGGGGCAAGTTACCCGCAGCTCAGAGCAAATGCTCAGTGGTCACAAAGTGATCCACGGCTTTGGTGGTCAAACTCAAGAAATCGATCAATTTTCTAAAATTAATAATCATAATCGCCAGCAACGTATCAAAATGGATGCGACTAAGGCGTTAAGTGTCTCTATCATTCAAATTTTAGCCGCCAGTGCAATGGCCGTTATTTTATGGGTGGTGTCTATGCCCTCAATGATAGACAGTATTAGCTCTGGGGATTTTGTAGTGCTCATTTCTTCGATGATGATGTTACTACGCCCGTTAAAACAGCTTGCCAATGTGAACAGCGATTTACAACGCGGTATTTCAGCTGCGCAGAGTGTATTTTTAGTGCTAGATGAAGAAATAGAAAAAGACACGGGCACCTTATCGGTTGATAAAGTTAAAGGTCATATTGAGGTAAAAAATGTCACCTTTAAATACCCAACCAAAGACGAGCCGGTATTAAATAATTTGTCTATGACTATTAAAGCGGGCGAGAGCATTGCGCTTGTTGGCCGCTCAGGCTCGGGTAAATCCACCATATCAAACTTATTACCTCGCTATTATGATTTAGAAGCGCCCAGTGAAATATTACTGGATGGTATTGCTTTAAATGAATATAAGCTCACCGATTTACGTCGTCAATTTGCTTTAGTATCGCAGCAAGTGGTGCTTTTTAATGACACGATTGCAAATAATATTTGTTATGGCCTCCAACGCGATGTATCGATGGAAGAGCTTCATGCTGTGGCTAAACAAGCTCATGTGTGGGAGTTTGTTAAAGATTTACCGGAGCAACTTAACACTATGGTTGGTGAAAATGGGGTGATGCTTTCAGGTGGTCAGCGTCAACGTATCGCGATTGCTCGCGCAATATTAAAAGATGCACCAATTTTAATTTTAGATGAAGCGACCTCGGCGCTGGATACTGAATCAGAAAAACTCATTCAACATGCCCTCGATACATTAATGAAAGACAAAACGTCTATTGTAATTGCGCATAGGTTATCGACTATTGAAAATAGTGACCGCATTTATGTAATAGACAGTGGTCAAGTTATTGAAAGTGGTACCCATACAGATTTACTTGCTAACGATGGCACTTATTCTGCGTTATGCAAAATGCAGTTTGGTGAGCAAGGGTGAGTAAAATAGAGCAAAGCTGGTATAAACCTTTTAGCTTAATTACGTTATTGCTATTACCACTGTCCGCTATTTTTGGCTGTATTTCTTTGCTGCGTAGATATTGCTATAAGTTTGGCATTTTTAAATCGTTTATCAGCAAAACACCGGTTATTGTGGTTGGTAATATAAGCGTTGGCGGTAATGGTAAAACCCCATTTGTATTATGGCTGCATGATCACTTAATCGCCCAAGGTTTATCCGTTGGTTTAATTAGTCGAGGTTACGGCGGGCAAGCAACTCATTACCCGTTATTGGTTACTGCACAAACGACTACACGAGAGGCTGGTGATGAGCCGGTGCTTTTATTTAACCGTTTACAGTGCCCATTAGTGGTTGGCCCTAATAGGCAACACAATATAGAAAAGCTCAACGCAAACTTTAAGCTTGATGTGATCATTTCTGATGATGGCATGCAGCATTACAAAATGGCACGCAGCATAGAATGTTGTATTGTTGATAGCGAAAGAAAATTTGGTAATGGTTTGCTAATGCCCGCAGGGCCACTGCGCGAAACCGTCTCTCGATTAAAGAGCGTAGACGTAGTAATTGAAAATGGCTCTGAGGGTGAGTTTAGTTATCGCTTGCAGCCATCGGTTATTAAACGCGTTGCCGATAACACGGATATAACGACGCCTTTAAAGGCTGCGCATGCGGTGAGTGCTATTGGTAACCCAGGTCGTTTTGAGGCTTCACTGCAAGCACAAGGTATTAAATTACTGTCTACACATCATTTTCGCGATCATTATGCTTATAGCGCTGATGATTTCGCTCAATTTGGCGATGACTGTGTATTAATGACAGAAAAAGATGCGGTTAAATGCCGTGATTTTGCAAAGCCTAATTGGTATTACCTGCCTGTTGATGCTCAACCAACAGCGGCGGTAATAAGTACATTAAATTTACTATTAAAAGAAAAAGGGATCCATCATGGCCTTTGATACGAAGTTACTCGAAATTATTGCTTGCCCCGTGTGTAAAGGTAAGTTGCGCTTTGATAAAGAAAACCAAGAGCTGATAAGTACAGCTGCAAAGCTTGCTTATCCTGTACGCAATGATATTCCAGTATTACTTGAAAATGAAGCCCGAGAATTGTCTCTTGAAGAGGTAGAAAAGTGGAATTCGTAGTAGTTATTCCTGCGCGTTACGCTTCTACTCGTTTGCCAGGTAAGCCACTTGCTGATATTTGTGGCAAGCCAATGATCCAACATGTCTATGAAAAAGCGTGTTTGTCGGGAGCGAGTAAAGTGGTTATTGCCACCGATCATCAAAAAGTATTTGATGCGGCTAAACACTTTACCAATGATGTATTGATGACTCGAGAGGATCATCAATCAGGGACTGAACGGTTAGCAGAAGTCGTTGATTTACTAAATTTATCAGAAGATACTATCGTAGTTAATGTGCAGGGCGATGAACCATTATTATCCCCTGATAACGTGTCACAAGTGGCTACATTATTAGCGCAATCAACCGCGCCTATGGCAACCCTAAGTGTTGCCATTGAAGAGCGTGATGAGGTGTTTAACCCTAACGCGGTTAAAGTGGTCAGCGATATTAATAAAAATGCTTTGTACTTTTCAAGAGCCAGCATTCCATTTGATAGAAGTGCTATGATGGCAGAGCAGCAACCACTTAATTTAGCGCCTTTTCAACGCCATGTGGGTATTTACGCGTATCGCGCAGGGTTTATAAAGCAATATATTCAATTATCGGTATCACCATTAGAAGTTTTAGAATCACTAGAGCAGCTAAGGGTGCTTTACCATGGCTATGCGATTAAAATAGAGCAAACGCTGGTGACCCCTCATGCTGGGGTTGATACACCAGAGGATTTAGCTAAAGTCGTTGCGCATATTCAAAGTAAAGCGCGTGAATAAAGCAGATACGCCTGTGTTAAAGGTGCAATACACGCACGATGATTTTTATATTATAACTAAACCTGCAGGGCTTAATTTTCATTCAGAAGAAAGCCCTGGTTTTGTGTTTCTTGCTGAGCAACAACTAAACGAAAAATTGTTTGCGGTTCATCGTCTAGACAAAGTGACTTCAGGGCTGATCATATTAGCGCGGCATAAAGACGCTGCGGCAAAGTTTACCCAGATGTTTACTGAGCATACTATTAATAAATTTTATTTAGCTGTAAGTGATTCTAAGCCTAAAAAAAAGCAAGGCTGGGTTAAAGGTGATATGGCTAAGTCTCGCCGTGGCACGTATAAATTATTAAACTCACAGAGTAACCCCGCTATTACACGTTTTTATTCGTTTAGCTTTAAAAGCGGTTTTAGAGCTTACCTATTAAAACCCTATTCGGGAAAAACCCATCAGCTTAGGGTGGCATTAAAGAGTATAGGTGCCGCTATATTAGGCGATGCTAGTTATTCTGGGAGTGCCGCTGATCGCACCTATTTGCATGCATTTGCGTTGGACTTTGAGTGGGCTGGGGAACAAATACAACACACTCTGTTGCCAGAGTGTGGAGTGGAATATGCGCAATTAATTAAACATCAAGATTTTGATTCTTGGCAAACGCCTTGGAAATTGGATTGGTAAATGAGTGAACAAGTAACTGATATCCGCTTTGGTGGTATTAAACGACTATATGGTCAACAGCAATTTGAATGGTTACAACAGGCACATTTCTGTGTTGTTGGTTTAGGTGGCGTAGGCAGCTGGACTGCAGAAGCATTAGCGCGCACCGGCGTGGGCAAAATTACTCTAATAGATTTAGATGATATATGCGCAACCAATGTTAATCGTCAAATTCATGCGTTAACAGGCACTATTGGGGAAGCAAAAGTGGACGCCATGAAGGCACGCTGCGAGCTTATCAACCCTGAGTGTATAGTTAATGTTATTGATGACTTTATTACCCTTGATAATATTCAAGAACATATTCAAGGTTTTGATTATTTAATAGATTGTATAGATGCTGTAAAAGAAAAAGCGGCGTTAATCGCGCACTGTAAGCGTAATAAAATGCCTATAATTACCACGGGCGGTGCAGGTGGGCAAACTGATCCAAGTCAAATTACATTTGGAGATGTGGCAAAAACGACTCAAGATCCATTGCTTGCAAAGGTGCGCTATATTTTGCGTAAGCAGTATAATTTCAGCTCTAATCCAAAACGTAAATTTAATATTGACTGTGTGTATTCAACAGAGCAGCTTGTTTATCCTGGCAGTGATGGCAGTGTGTGCCATGCGAAACAAAATGCAGATGGCAGTATGAATATGGATTGTAATAATGGCTTTGGCTCAGTGACGATGATCACCGGTAGTTTTGGTTTTTTTGTTGCCGCTAAAGCGGTTCGAAAATACTTAGACAAGCGTGCGCGTCTAAATACTTAGATAAAGTGTTTTGGTTTAATAGTATTTAAAAAGCGCTTAAAGCGCTTTTTGTTTGGCCATGGTTTGTATTGTTTCAACCATGGCTTTTACTCCATTACCCCTTGACGCACTCAAATGACTGATTAAGCCAAGCTTTTCAAATTCATCATAAGCATTTACTGCTAACACTTCTTCGGGTGTTAAACCGTTATACAGGGCTAAAATTAACGCTAATAATCCTTTTACTATGCGAGTATCAGAGTCTCCAATTACAACCAGTGCATTCTCGGTTAGGTCAAACTCGACAAACATCCATACTTTACTCTCACAGCCTGGCACTAACGCATCATCTGTTTTTAATATATTGGCTAAAGGTGGCAGCGTTTTACCGAGTAACATAATTTCACGGTACTTTTGTTGCCAGCTACTACTGCTTTGAATACTTTTAGTTACGAGTTGATATGTGTGTGTCATTATTTATCCAAATTAGTCTAATAAAGCAATGCATTCTTTGAGTGCGGCAATAAATTGGTCTACATCTTTAGTCGTATTATAAAAAGCAAAACTCGCTCTCAGTGAGCCATTTAGGTCTAAATGACTCATTAAAGGTTGGGTACAATGATGACCACTTCGTACAGCAACACCATAGCCGTCAAGTAAAGTTGACAGATCATAAGGATGTTCATTTTTATAATTAAAGCAAAGTGTGCCAATATTCGATTTGAGATTGCTGTAGATAATAATACCGTCTATTTTGCTCAATGCGTTCGCTGCATAAATAAACAACTGCTGTTCATAGTGCTGTAATGTTTGCAGATCAAGCGCCATTAAATACTCAAGTGCAGCGCCAAAACCTAAAACGCCGGCTATATTTGGCGTTCCTGCTTCAAATTTAGCAGGAGCGTCACGATAAGTACTGTGCGTTAAGGTTACTTTCTCAATCATTTCACCGCCTGTTTGATAAGGCGATAGTGCATTTAGGGTTGTATAACGGCCATATAAACCGCCTAGCCCTGTTGGCCCCACCATTTTATGAGCAGAAAACACGTAAAAATCACAATCGAGCTTTTTTAAATCCGGTCTTAAATGCAGCGCCCCTTGTGCGCCATCCACTAAGGTTAGCGCACCTACCGCCTTCGCTGAGGCTATTAAGGGGGCTAAATCAGTAATATTGCCTAGTGCATTAGAGGCGTGAGTAATAGCCAGTAGTGCAGGGTTGGTGCGCTTAATCACTTCACAACACTGTGCTATATCAAATGTAGCATCTGCGTTAAGTGGTAAAGTTTTTAATGTTGCCCCGGTTTGCGCTGCCAGTTCTTGCCACGGCACGATATTAGCGTGGTGTTCGATTGGGCTAATTAAAATAGTGTCAGCAGCTGTTAATGTATTTCTTAAACCATGAGCAACTAAGTTAATCGCTTCAGTGGCGCCTTTGGTCCAGACAATTTCGCTACTGGTTACCTGAAAATAATCGGCAACGCGTTGACGTACTTGCTCATAAGCCGCTGTAGCTTGCTCACTCAGCGTATGACGTCCGCGATGAACATTTGCATTCTGTAAGGTGTAAAACTCTGTGGTAGCGTCAATCACGCATTGTGGTTTTTGTGTTGTTGCTGCTGAGTCTAAATAAACCAAAGGGTAGCCATTGATTGTCTGATTTAGAGTAGGAAAGTCATTACGGATTTTTTTAGGATCAAACGAGGACACAGACATAGGCTCATAAAGTTAATCAAGTGGGCAGGAATTGTAATCTGTTTAAGATAATTCTCAAGTAACATGTAATAAAAAAGGCCGCAGAGGCGGCCTTTTAAACTAACTTAATGCTTAGCGCTTGTCAGTTGCTTTATAATCACGGTGTGTTTCACCTGTGTAAAGCTGACGTGGACGGCTGATCTTGTGGCCAGGTTGAGAAAGCATCTCGTCCCAGTGTGAGATCCAACCTACAGTACGTGCCATTGCAAAGATTACAGTGAACATGCTGGTAGGGATGCCGATTGCTTTTAAGATAATACCTGAGTAGAAATCTACATTAGGGTAAAGTTTCTTCTCAACAAAGTACGGGTCTTCAAGTGCAATTTGCTCTAGTTTCATTGCGATATCAAGTAATGGATCTTGAATGTTTAGCTCTGCTAACACTTCATGACATGTTTGACGCATTACTGTTGCACGAGGATCGAAGTTTTTGTAAACACGGTGTCCAAAGCCCATAAGACGGAACGGGTCCGCTTTATCTTTTGCTTTTGCTACGTATTCGTCAATGCGATCAACTGAGCCAATTTCTTCTAACATGTTTAAACATGCTTCGTTAGCACCGCCGTGAGCAGGGCCCCAAAGTGATGCAATACCAGCAGCAATACATGCATAAGGGTTAGCACCAGAAGAACCTGCTAAACGTACTGTAGACGTTGATGCATTTTGCTCATGGTCAGCATGAAGCATGAAGATTTTATCCATTGCTTTAGCTGTGACAGGGTTTACTTTGTATTCTTCAGCAGGCACAGAGAACATCATGTGTAAGAAGTTTTCTGCATAGCTTAAGTCATTGCGTGGGTATACAAATGGTTGACCGATGTTTGTTTTGTACGCCATTGCTGCAATTGTTGGTAACTTAGCAACTAATTTAATAGCGCTTGTTTTACGTTGAACTGCATCAGTGATATCCAGATCTTCATGGTAGAAAGAAGATAAAGCACCAACCACACCACATAGCATCGCCATAGGGTGAGCGTCAAAACGGAAACCTTGGAAGAAGTTTGCGATTTTTTCATCTAGCATAGTGCTACGAGTGATTTTTGTAGCGAAATCATCGTATTGCTCTTTAGTTGGTAACTCACCATTTAATAGTAAGTAGCATAACTCAACGTAGTTAGAGCTTTCTGCTAACTGTTCGATTGGGTAACCACGGTGTAATAAAACACCCTTGCCACCATCGATGTAAGTGATGGTAGATTCACAAGAACCAGTCGACATGAAACCTGGGTCATAAGTAAAGTGACCATGTGAGCCGAGTGTACGTACGTCAATTACATCTTGGCCAGCAGTACCTTGATAAATTGGAAGTTCGATTGGATCTAGCCCATCAATATGGACTGTGGCTTTCTTATCTGCCATCTATGTATCTCCTATTAAGATAACTATTCTGATTTTTATATTCTAAAATCTATTCTAAGCACATCTTTACATTTTAACGTGAAAGAGGGGTATAAAGTCAATTTTTATAAGTATTATGCACATATGTATAATAAATA